>NZ_JBNDHT010000020.1:0-63717 GCF_056755115.1 Rhizobium sp. SVR5-2C
CATTTACGGGCATCCCAGGTGTAGTTGTTGGACCGACACAGAAGGCGGAAGGTTGTATGTGATGCGCAGTGCACGATAGCATGGTTGCTGCGTCGCTTGATCAATCAGGCGATCGGCGGAACGCGTTGGAAAGGTAATTGTTAAAAATGTCGTGAGCAGCCTGGATGAATAGGGCCATCTCATAGTTGTTATCGCTATACTGGTTGTAAGATATAGATGCAAAGAACCGCCCTTCAACGGTAACTCGATAATTGCAGAAACGCGGGAAGTCATTTCGCAAACATGTATTGTCGTATGTCTTGTACCGAATGCCTTTGAGGGACCTGCTTGCAGGGTCGCTGTCGGTGAAATCATTTCCCAGCGGTGAATCTATCCGCTTTCGCTCCGTTGGGGACCCTAGTGAAGAGATTTTACCGGGCAGCTCGATAACCAGGCGGCCGAACCCAATTGACGAGTTGCGAGCATATGGCGAAAAGGCGCACCAAGACTGCTGCCGTGGAAGGTTCTTACAGTCCTCCCCGATCAGAAACACGATCCATTTTATCTCAGGTTGCTCCGTGTGCTTAGCAATGTAGCTAAATAAGGTCTCGCCATCATCATTCTGGACCGCGGTCCGGAACGACTTGGAAAAATTTCTGGTCGCGCCCCCGTCATCGAGCTGTATGCCAAGACTACCGGTAGCTAGAATAGATACAGAAAGTCCATTTATTGTTGCAACGATGCGCTCTCTCTCGATTTGGCTCGCCTCTTGTGAAAACGCCAATTTTACATTCTCGAGGTTGACACCAAGCGTAAGAAGAAGCGCAGCTAGTAATTTAAACAATATTGATGAGTGACGGCAACCGCAAGCGACAGGAGCATTCATGCGGCAGACCTTTCAGCAGCTGCGATCAAATAGCGAAAGACTCGTCTTCATCTGCTTATCGCCTATCGGACATAAGTGAACACCCACTGAAGATGTGTCCGAAAAAGGTTAACGCGGGGATTTTAATTCGTCCTTTTCTGTGAGCGTTTATCTCGGCCAGTATCAACGTTCGCTACACGAGAGAAAAGTAAGCCAGGCAACCCGGCGCGGTTCAGATGCGCGGCCGCGCGGCAAATCGCCTGGGGCTGACGCAGCCGGCCGTCAGCAACGCGCTCAATAGCCTTCGCTACGTGTTTGACGATCATCTCTTCGTGCGCACCCCCGACGGGGTCAAGCCGACCCAGAAAGCGCTCGACCTCTGGCCGAAGGTTCCTCAGGGCGTGGATATACTGACCGCCACGATGTTCCCGCCCGAGTTCGAGCCGACACTCACGACGGATACGTTTCGGGTTGCGATCACGGACGCGCTCAGGAGCGAGTTGACGGTTTCGCTTGGCGTTGCGTTCTTTCAGGTGGCGCCGAGAGCCCATCTGCAATTTCACCATCATACGAACATGACATCGGGCCTTGCGCTGCAGAATGATGAGATTGATTGCGCCGTCGGCATGTTCCCCAGGCTTCCAAGCGGGTTGAATGTGATGCCGCTGATGACCGACGAATATGTTTGCGTTCTGCGCAAGGATCACCCGCTGGCGGGAGAGGATCTGACGCTTGAGGCTTTCACCGCGTCCAGCCATGTCCTTGCGAAACCGTCCGGTATCGGCTCCGACACGATCGACTATTGGCTGGCCCTGAATAGCCTCAACCGGCATATTTCCCTGGTCGTCGCCTATTTCGCCGACGCCATGCGCATATCAGCTGTCAGCGATCTGCTCAGTTGCGTTCCCGTCCGGCACCTCAACGAGGGCGCAATGACGGAGCTCGGGCTCGTCGCTCGCCCGTTGCCGTTCGAAACAGAGAAGATCCTTTTCAAGCTCGTGTGGCACGAAAGGACCGAACGCTCCGCCAGCCACAGCTGGCTGCGCGATCTCATCGTCGCAAAACTTGCACTCAGCGCGAGCGAGCCGCGGGGCCTTTGAATTTCGCCGTTTTATCGATTGTCCCGGCAGGTATCTGTTTCAGCCGTATAGAAGTTCGACCGTCTCCATGGCTTCGAGCCGTGGGATTATCAGGCGAATGCGATCGTCACCAAGCCGCTCCAATGGGAGCTCGGCTTCACCGAAGACCAGCCGAGCCTTTTCGCCCGTGAAGGACGAAGGGACCTTCACCACGAGTTCGAGGTCATGCAGCGGGATCAGTTCCTCGATAATCCTTCGCTGTCCGGTGTTGAAACTGCCTGGAGCCGAGAAATTCACCAGCGTGATCACCAGCCGATCGCTCTTTTCCATCACCGACACGTCGATGAGGCCCGGTCCCGTCACGATGACGATGTTCTGCCAGCCCTTGGCCTGTTTTATCGCATTGGCCAACAGTCGGAAGAGGTCACGGAAACCGTAACGGAAGCCGATGAGATCGGGTTGCCATGGAAAATGGACGATCCGTCCGTTACCGACCCTCCGGTCGATGACCATCGGATAGTCGGTGATGTGATCGATCGTGTTGAATTCCGGCACTGAAATTCCGCTGCCAACCTCGCCTTCGACAGGAGGCACCAGCGTCAACGGCGTCAGGCCCGAGTGATCTTCGGTCCTGACGAAGGTGACGTCGCCTGCAACCGGCAGGAGATCGGTCCCATCAAAGCCGGCGAGCAGCGGCGAGGACGGGTCGCGGATTGCAGCATAGGCGGCTCGCAGGTTTTTCCAGGTCACGCCCGTCCCCTTGGCGCCGATCAGCCGGCCGAGCAGCGTATTGGCGCGGGGCGCTCCCATCTCGTCGAAATTGCCGCTGAGATAGGTAGAGACGACATGGCCGCCATTATGGACGTAGGTCTCGATCGCCTTGCAGGCGGCGTCCGAAAGGCAAGCGGTATTGGGAAGCACGATTGCCTTGTACTTCGCCAACGTGGCCGCGGTGATCCTGGTACCGCTGACGATGTCGAAGGCAAGGCGCTGGTCCATCATCGCATTATAGGCGCCGCGGAAATGATCGAGATAGCGACCTGTCGGATCCTTGTGCCCGAAATTGTCGAGGCTGTGGCGGGAGTAGACGAGGGCGACTTCGGCAACCGATGTCACCTCCATATAGGTTTGCCGATTGCGATCGAAACGAGCGAAGAGTTCCCGCAAGCCGTCAAGCCCCCGGTGATCGAACTGCTCCTTCTGGTAGCCGGTGACATGGATCCACGGCATGACGCCCTGGGCCATGACCTGGCCGGCCCACATCTGGTTCTCGGCAACCGGCACTCGATAAAAACGCCACCAGGGCAGGAAATAGCTGGTTGTGATGCCGCCGCCTTTTTCCGGCGCGAGAGAACGCATGTAGCGGGCCTCGAGGCCAGGCCAGAACATATTAGCGTAACGACGCTGCGCCTCGAGGACGATGCCGTCCTGGTGTGGCTCGGTGTAATCTAGGTCCCAGCCGCCGACGCGGGAATGATCCCAGGATTCGGCGACCTGGCTGAGCGGCATCCAGGCACAGGATGGACGCACGCGCGTCTTGGCGGCCTGGACCCTTGCATTCCATTCCGCGATGCACTCGTAACGCCATTCGTTATACTGCCGCCACGTTTCGCTTCCCCAGTCCTCGTCCGGGATCGCCTTGCCGGTCTTTGCCCGGAATTTCTGTTGGCAGACCGCACAATGGCACTGCGGCGTGTGCCAGGGGGAAAATTGCGCGGCGTTCGCCCAGAGGCCGTCGAACGGGTAGCGCGTCAGGATTTCCTCGACGACGCTGATCATGAAGTCGTTGTAATAGCCGCCGTTGGGGCAGGTGATGAAATGGCCATGGACTTCCACCGGCTTTCCGCTCTTGTCCTGCACGAACCATTCGGGCCGTTCCGCGTAGAGGGCGCGCGATGCCATGCTCGGGTCGATACGGGCAATAGGCCTGATGTTGCGCTTCGCCAGCGACGCGATCATCTCGGCCGGCAAGTCGCGCTTGCCAAGGGTCGAAGCGCGGGGATGAAGCGGAATGTCGGTCGGATAGAAGGCCGTGATCCCGCCGACCGAAAATCCGAGCGCATCGAGTGAGAAGGACTTGGCGAAGTCGGCCATTTCCTCTGCATTCCAGCTTCCCGCATCGCTCTCGCGAAGCGTCATGATCATGACGAGCGAGGTGCGGAGCCAGCTGTGGTCGGGTTGCTGCGTCATCGGGTGCTCCCATGGAACGGCGCCGCGACGGCGCAAGTTTAAATGGCCGGCGATCTGTGGATGCCGGGTGACGGCCGGTCTTGCGGATAAAAGCCCTAGGCGCTCAATTGGGCGCCTAGGACCGGATCGGATTGCAGGAGTTCCCGTGTGTAGGGGTGCTGCGGATTGGTGAAGAGATCTTCCGTTCTGCCCTGTTCGACGATCTGCCCCTTCCTCATCACCAGCACCCGGTCGGCGAAGCTGCGGACCACCGGCAGATCGTGGGCGATAAAGATGTAGGAGAGGCCGTAGTCGTCCTTGAGGCTCTTTAGCAGGGCGATCACCTGCGCCTGCACGGAGACGTCGAGCGAGGATACCGCCTCGTCACAGATGATGACGTCAGGGCGCAACGCGAGCGATCGGGCGATTGCTATGCGCTGTCGCTGGCCGCCGGAAAACTGATGCGGATAGCGCTGGGCATGGTCCCGCGACAGACCGACCTGTTCGAGAAGATCGCCGACGCGGGCCTTCCAGTCCCTCTTCGGCAGGATCTCCGGGTGGATGGCAAAAGGTTCGCTGATGATATCCGTTACTGTCATGCGCGGGTTGAGCGATGCTGTTGGATCCTGAAAGACCATCTGGATCTGGCGCTGGAGCACCGTCCGGTCCGCCTGCGTCGGGTTCAGCATATCGCAGTGCTTGTAGGACGCCGTCCCGTTCGAGGCCTTTTCCAGCCCGAGCAAGGTGCGGGCAAGGGTCGATTTGCCGGACCCGGATTCGCCGACGACACCAAGCGTCTCCCCGCGCGCCAGCGTGAAGGACACTTTGTCTAGCGCCAGCACCAGTGGATCGCTGGACGAACTCGGATAGCCTTTCGACAATTCATTGACCACGATCAGCGGTTCGCTTTTTCTGCTTGTCGCGCGCGACACTGGAAAGCCCTGTTTGCCCGGAATCGCGCCCAGAAGGTCACGGGTATAGGCATGCTGCGGCGCGCCAAAGACGCGTTGTACCGGCCCGGTTTCGACAATCTCCCCCTTGTTCATGACGGCGACACGATCGGCGAGACCTTCAACAATGCCGAGATCGTGGGTGATCATCAACAGGCCCATGCCGCGCTCCTGCTGCAGGTCCTTGAGGAGGCGCAGGATGCGGGCCTGGACCGACACATCGAGTGCCGTCGTCGGCTCGTCGGCGATCAAAAGGTCCGGATTCAAGGCGATCGCCATGGCAATCATGATGCGCTGCCGCTGGCCGCCGGAGAATTGGTGCGGATAGTCGTTGAATCTCGCTCGTGCATTCGGCAATTCGACCCGTTCCAGGAGGTCGAGAGCCTTTTCACGGGCCTGCCTTCGGTCGATGTCGTGGGCGCGAAAGGTTTCGGCCACCTGCCAGCCCACCGGATAGACCGGATTGAGCGCAGCAAGCGTGTCCTGGAAGATCATGGCGATCTTCGAGCCGTTCAGCTCGCGCTGCCGCTCGTAGGACGCCTTCAGCAGGTCCTCGCCGCGATAAAGCACTTCGCCCGAGGTGATCCGGCCCGGCGGAATATCGATCAGGCCCATCAAGGCCGAGGAGCTGACGCTTTTGCCCGATCCGCTTTCGCCGAGGATCGCAAGCGTCTCGCCCCGGTCGATATGCCAGCTGACATTGCGCACGGCCTGAACCGCACCCTCCTGCGTATGGAATTCGACGGACAGATTGCGGACGTCGACGAGATGCTGGTCCTTTCCGGTCATGAGGATTTCTTTCTGGATTCCAGCCGCCAGCGCTGAACCGGATCGCCGACGATACGCAGCCAGTTGGCGAAGAGATTGAGCGACATCGCCGTCAACGTGATCGCCAAACCCGGCCAGAAGGCGACCCACCAGGCTGTGCTCAGATAGCTCTGGCCCTGCGCCACCATCGCTCCCCAGGTGAAGTCCGGCGGCTGGATGCCGAGGCCGAGAAAGCTGAGGCTCGATTCCGACAGCATCACGAAGGCGAATTCGAGAGTCGCGATCGTAATCAGCGTGGGCGTAACTGTCGGACGGATATGCCGCCAGATGAGGCGGGTTGGCGAGGCGCCCATGAGCCGCGCTGCGGTCACGAATGTCCGTTCACGCACCTCGAGCACCTCGGCGCGGGTGGTGCGAAGGTAGATCGGAATCCGGGTGATGGCGAGCACCAGGATGACATTGCCGATGCCGGGCTTGAGCACATAAAGCACGATCAGAGCAAGCAGCAGCGAGGGGAAACTCATCACCACGTCGGCGAGGCGCATGATCACGGCGCTTATCCAGTCATTCCGGTAACCGGCGATAAAGCCGAGCAGCGAGCCGATGAGCAGGGAGCAGAGCACGGCCGATGCAGCAAGCAGCATGGTATTCTGCGCACCCACCAAGAGTCGCAACAGGATGGAACGCCCGAGCGAATCCGCTCCGAGAATGAAGGTCCAGCCATATTTGAAAGATAGCGGTGGGGCGTTGCGGGCCAGAAGATTGATCTTGTTGGACGAGGCCTCGAAGAGCGCGGGTCCAAAAAGGGCGGCGAAGACGACGAGGAGAAGGAATATGACCGCCGCCGTCGCGAACTTGTCGTGCCACAAAAGCAGCAGATAGCGGTGAAGGGCGGAGCGTTTCGTCGGATTGGCGGAAGAGACGATGGTCGTCATGGTCATCGGCCTCAGCTGTACCGGATGCGGGGATCGAGCAGCACGTAGGACAGGTCGATCACGATGTTGAGCGCGAAAATGGCGACCGCCGTCAGGATGACGCCGCCCTGGATCATGGCAAAATCACGGTACTGGATGGAGTCGATCATCAATTTTCCGATGCCGGGAAGACCGAAGATGACCTCGACCACGACGGCGCCGTTGATCATTCCCGTGGCCTGATCACCGGCGACGGTGATGACAGGAAGCATCGCATTCCGGAGCGCATGAACGAAGACGATGGTCGTGCGGCGCACGCCCTTGGCGCGCGCCGTCTTCACATAGGCTGACGACAAGGCGCTGATCATCGACCCGCGCACCACCTGGGCAATCAGTCCACATGGGCGAATGGAAAGCACCATGACCGGCAGGATCCAGTAAACGAACCCTCCGGTTCCAGAGGTCGGCAGAACCCTCAGCCAGACAGCGAAGACCAGGACGCTGACGATCGCCAACCAGAAATTCGGCAGGCTGGCGCCGGCAAGTGAAATGACGTTGACAAAACGGTCGAGGACGCCATTCGGCCGCTGGGCTGCAAGCGCGCCGGAAATGATCGCAACGATGAGAGCAAACAGCATGGCGAAGAAGGCGAGCAGCAAGGTGGTCGGAAAGGCCGCCAGGATGAGATCCAGAACAGGGCGGTCCTGCCGGAGAGACGTGCCGAAATCGAGATGCAGCAGATCCCGCAGGAAATGCCAGAACTGCACGATCAACGGATCGTTGAAGCCGTGCGCGGCAGAAAATGCGGCTCTCGCCTCGACCGAGGCTTCGACCGGCAGATAGATATCCGCAGGATTGCCTGTGAGCCTCGCTAGAAAGAAGACGAGGACGACAAGTCCCACCATTGAGATGGCGCTATGGGCCATTCTGGTTCCGATATAGCGGTGCAACGCGCACTCCTCCCTTTTTCCTCGATCCGTCCAGATCGGACATGGTGGCCGGCGGTCTCCTTCCGCCAGCCCTCCAGGATTCTAGGGCCTATTTGGTCTCCGCATAGGTGCCGTCCTTCTTGCGGATCGCCGCCCGATCTTCAGGCGTCTCCCATTCCTGGGCATATTCGCTCTTTTCCCAGGCTTCGAGATCCATCAGGCCGATACCCATGCCGAAGCCGGGCTCGCTCGTGTAGGTATTGACCATAAAGGCCAGCCATTTGCCGTCCGGGCTGACATTGGAGTTGCTGGCGCGCCACGGCTGCCTGTCGAAAAAGCGGGTCATGCGCACGCGGCGGCCAGACCCGTCAAGCTTGAGCTTCCAAAGATCGATCGGCGGAAACTGATCGACGAAATCGCAGGAGGATTCCAGGCAGATATGCTCGTGGTCGGGGAAGATGCCTTCGCATTCATTGTGCGTCAGCGGCTCGTCAATATAGGTTCGGACGTCAAGCGTCTTCAGGTCGATGCCGCGCGTCTGGGTCCGCCAGGTGGTACTGCGATCCCGCGGGCCGATATACTCGGCCATGATCACTTCGGTATCGTTATTGCGGAAATCCTGCGGCTCGGGACGGCGCAATCCGCTAGGGCTGCGGTATATCGGACGTGTCGCGCCGATTTCGGCGCCGTTCGGGCCATATTCCAGTTCCGATACGTAGCACTCGAAATCTTCGAACTTGCCCAAGCGCGGATCGTGTTCACCGTGGCGTGAATAGGTGATGCGGTTGGCAATTGCGGAAACGCCGATACCCTCGAAGAACGTCAGGCCCATCGGACGGGGAGGTGTCTTCGCGTCGCGATCCATGAACCAGAGTTCGGTTTCGATGTAACGGCTGGTGTGGTGATCCTTGAACTCCTTGGGGCCGATCAGCAGGTAGTCGCCGTTGGGAAGGAAAAGCACGCGCAGAAAGGAGTGGTGGGTGCCCAGATTGCCGGTGAGATTACGGATCTCACGCGTCTCGACATCAATCTCGTGGACGTCGCCATAGGCTTTGTCGACAAAGGCGATTCGCTTGCCGTCAGGCGACCAGTAGGGGCGTGCACCGTAATCGCAAAGCTTTTCGTGAAACGGCGGCGGGTTGTTCAGGACATGAGGACCTTCGTAAGGCTTGTTGTCCCATTTGTAGATAGGCATGTCGGTACCTTCCGTTTTGAGCGGATCACATCGTTCGGGAACTGGAGAGGCGGCCATGCCGCCTCTTTCGTCTCTTCGGGGGATTTACTTCAGGGTGATTGCCGCGAGTTCAAGCTGGCCGCCGGTGGTGAAGTCCGGCTTGAACCTGACGCGCTGTCCGATCCGCATGTAGCTCACCATGTGAAACAGCATGATATCGGGAACGATGTCCTGCTGGATCGTGCGGTTGGCCTGCTGGAAGAGCTGGCGGCGCTTGTCGCCGGTCGAGATGCTCGCCTCGGTGAGTGTCTCGTCGAGCGTCGGATCGGAAATATTGGAGAGAGCGCCGGCCGACGTGTAATAGACCATCATCGTGAAGAACGCATCGCCTGCGGTATTGTCATGCAGTTCGTGGACCATGGTCGGGCCGCGATCGGTCGGGTAGGGTTTGCGGCGCATGGCGGAATGCTGAATCTTGTCCACCATCCGGATCTGCACGTTGAGCCCGATCTCCTGCCAGCTCTGGACGAGCGTCTGCAGCATCTCGTCGAGATTGGCCTGCATGAAGACGCTGCCATAAAGGTCAATCGGGGTATCGACCGGCACGCCGGCGGCCTTCGCTTCGGCCACCAGGGCCTTTGCCTTTTCCGGATCGTAGGGCCACGGTTTCAGGCTGTCGTCATAGCCATTGACGCTCGGCAGCATGTATTGGCTCGCCGGCTTTGCATCCGCCGCCATGATCGTGCCGAGGAAAGCGCTGCGATCGAAGGCCATATTGAGTGCCTTGCGAATGCGCACGTCGTTGAGCGGCGGCTTGTCCATGAAGATGCGGATGCGGCTCGTATCGGCGTTCAGATAGCCGACATCGAGATTGGGGTCGACATCCTGCGGCGCGATCTGCAGGCCGAGATCGGCCTCGCCGACCTTGACCATGGAGGCACGCAGCGCCGGCTCCTCGCGCCAGACATAGGTCGCCTGGTGGACCTGGGGCTTTTTGCCCCAATAGCCGTCGAAGCGGGTCAGAACCAGCTTGCTTGCCGGATCCCAATTCGAAAAGACGTAAGGACCGGTCCCGACGGGCGATTTCGTCACTTCCGTCGTGCTCGTGCTCGGTGCGGTCATGCCGATCTGGGAGAGTGTCGTCGGCATCAGCGGGACCGGCGTGCTCGCTTTAATCTCGACCGTGTAGGGATCGAGCGCCTTCGTCTGGATCGTCGTCTGGCCGAAGAGGCGGATTGTGTCACGGCATTGAAGCTGGGGGCTGAACTGACGGTTAAGTGCCGCGATCACCGCATCGGCGTTGAAATTCGTGCCGTCCTGGAATTTTACCCCCTGGCGCAGCTTGATCTGCCAGGTCTGCGGATCGGTCTGCTTCCATTCGGTGGCGAGGTTGGGCTTGATCTCGCTGGTCTGCGGGTCCATGCGGGTCAAAGTCTCGACTACATTGCCCTTCAACACCTGGCCGATGTAGCCGGTGGAATTCATATGGCATGGTTCGACGACATCGACGGCCGACGACAGAACGATGGTTATGTCACCGGATTTGTCCTGGGCTTGGGAAGGGCTTGAAAGCGCCGCCACCAGTCCCAGGCCCAAGAATAACCTGTTGATCTTCACGATATTCCTCCCTTGGTGATACGCGCGGGCACCTCCATGCCCTGAGCGTTTCGAATGATGGCCTTGCGACTTCACTCTGAAGGGAATGCTAAATATAAACATTATGATTGATAAGAAGCAAAAAATGCAGTTCATTCTATACAAAAAGTACGGGAATGGGCGTGGACAAGCTTCGTGAGATCGAAACCTTCGTTGCCGTCGTGGAGGCGAAGAGCTTCGCGGCCGCCGCCCGCAATCTTGCACTCACACCGGCGATCATCGGCCGCCGGATCAGCCAGATCGAGGTGCGGCTGGGCGGTCTCTTGCTGTCACGCTCGACCCGAAAGCTCGAATTGACGCCGCAGGGTGAGGACTATCTCAAACACTGCAAGGAGATGCTGAAGAGGCTTGAAACCGCCGAGCGGCTGGTCTCCGACGGGCGCAAATACGCGACCGGCCACCTGATCGTCTCGGCGCCGGCCGCCTTCGGCCGCCGCCATGTGGCGCCGCATCTTCCCGGATTCATGGCGGAAAACCCGGATGTGCGCATTTCGCTCAATCTCAGTGAGCATGTGACAGATCTTGTACGCGACGGATATGAGATCGCCATCCGCCTCGGCCCCGTTATCGACACGAGCCTCGTGCAGCTGCGGCTTGCTACGAGCCGCGCCGTTTTATGCGCCGCGCCAGCCTATCTCAAAGAACATGGCGTCCCGCAGGTTCCGGGAGATCTCGCGCATCATAATTGCCTGGCGTTCAACGAATATGGGGGCCAGCCGCGCGGCTGGTTCTTCCTCGTCGACGGCCGCGTCGTGCCCTTCAAGCCATCGGGACGGATGTCCTGCAATGACGGCGAGGTGCTGACGCAGTGGCTCTGCGATGGCCGGGGCATTGCCTGGCGTTCGCATTGGGAAGTCGCAGACGAGCTATCAACCGGAAGGCTGGTGAGCGTGCTCGATGAGCATATGCCGGCAAGTTACGATGTCACAGCCGTCTATCCCGTCCAGCCGCATCTTCCCGCAAAGGTCGGTCTTTTCATCGATTGGCTGCGAACGACCTATGCGCGGCCCGGCTATTGGGAAGCGCGATGAACCGTTACAAGGAAATGCGAGCCTTCGTTTCCGTCGTCAAGGAAGGGTCTCTGGCCGCTGCCGCCGTCAAGGAGGGGATCACCTCCTCGATGATCGGCCGTTATATCGACAGTCTCGAGCGCCGCCTGGGGATCCGGCTTCTTCACCGGACGACGCGCCACCTTTCATTGACGGAACCCGGACAGCTCTTTCTCAAGCACTGCGAAGTGATCCTCACCAAAATCGAGGTCGGGGAGACGGAGATTTTCCCGGATATTGCCCAGGTCGGCGGTCGGTTCACTGTTCTCGTACCACCGCATTTCGGGCGCTATCACGTGACGCCGCACGCCGGGGCCTTCGTTGAGGCGCATCCGAAGGTGCAGCTTTCCTTCAATCTGTCGAATGACTATGTCGATCCGATCACCGCCGAATACGATCTCTGTATCCGGATCGGCAATGTGATCGATCCGCGCTTCATCACGGCCAAGTTGATGACCAACAAGCGCGTCGTCTGCGCCACACCCGAGTATCTCGCGCGCTTCGGCGTTCCGCGCACGCTTGAAGATCTTGGTCGGCACAATTGCCTTGGGGTCAACCTGAGGGCCGGTACACACCGTGAATGGTTGTTCCAGGAGGGCGGCAAACCGATCTCCGTCACGGTCGAGGGAGCCGTAGATTGCAACGACGCCGACGCGCTGATCCGGTGGGCGCGCCAGGGTCTGGGGCTTGCCTGGCGCTCCACCTGGGAAGTCGGCGCGGAGATTTCTGCTGGCCGGCTGATCACCGTTCTCGACGATTACGCCCTGCCGAGCTTTGATATCACCGCAGTCTACCCGCGCGACCGCCCGGTCAAGGCAGCCCGGCTGTTCATCGATACCCTCAGGCAGGCCTATGCCCGTCCCGATTACTGGACCGCGATATAGTGCCCCCGTCGGCTGGCCGCGCCTAGACCTCCAGCGTGATCCGGCGACCATCGAGCGTCAGAATAACCTCGGCCGCAAGCGGGGATGCCGCAAGCACGCGGCCGTCCTCCATGATCAGGGTGCCGTCGTGACCGGGAATGATGATATCGGCCATGTCGACGATGCGGCGGATGCTTTCGCGCCCCGCTTCCTGGTCGAAGGCGCCGAGCGGAATTCCGGTTTCGATCTCGCCCCGATGCTTGATCGCGTCCTGAGCAAGCACGATGCACTTGTCGTCGACGGTGATGACCAGCGAGACGTGACCGCCGGTATGACCCGGGGTCGAAATCATCCGGATGCCCGGCAGCACGTCGGGTTCACCGGAAACGAGCGTGAGCTGCGGGCTGCGCAGCAGGCCCTCCACCTGGTAGCGGGACAAGGCGGGATCGTCATCCATGTGTTCCCGGACATAGTCGACTTCGCTCTGATGAAGAACGATCTGCGCTTTCGGAAAATACTCAGAGTTGCCGATGTGATCAAAGTGGAGATGCGACAGAATGACGGTGCGGATGTCCTTCGGGTCAATGCCGCGCTCGGTAAGTTTCGCCATCAGCCCCGGCCGGTCGCCACTGCCGCCAGTATCGAAGAGTGCATATCCGCGGCGGGTTTGCAGCAGCACGATCGTGCTCCAGCCGAGGAAGCCGCGGGCGCTACGCGCGGGGAAGCCCGACATCAGGATCTCATGAGATAGGGTCTCTGGCATGGAAGCACTTTCATCTGGTCGGAGACTGAGGATCGACAGGCGAGCAGGGACGCCACGATCCTGGAAGAAACGGGCAAATCCTCGGCATGCTACAGGCATGGCGCGCCGAACGCCATGGACTCGTCCGGCCACCGGATACGATATGTCCCATGACGACGCACGACCGACACGGCGCGCTGTGGAGGGTATCGACCAATTTGACAAGCGATAAGTGCCGGGTCCTGCAACGCCGGCGGCTGGAGCCGACCGCATGCCAGCTGATCGAGGCGCCGTATCTATTCTGAAGGTTCTTTCGACACGTCCCTTTGGAAAGCAGTTGCACAACGGAGGTAATGATCATTTTGCGGACAGGTCACTTGCTCGATCGGCTCGAATGTTCGATTCTCGCCAAGAGCTTAAGATTGCGTGGTCGCACGTCGAATGATTTTCGGTAATGACGCCATCTTCACCGATCGACGGGGAACGGTCGAATGGAAAGCCTGGTGCTTCTTCTTCTGATGCAGATTGATATAGTGAACAATCCGGCCCACCATTTCATCGAGCGGCTGTTCGAATGTCGTCCGGCCACTCGGGAAAGAGTGGGTCATCAATCCGCGCGCTGGAACGGGCTAAAGTCCCAGGAACACGAGGATTTGACCTTTGGTACGGTTGGTTACCAGGAAGGCTATCAGCCGCGTTCTAGCCATGAAATGTTGCACAAAGCTCCATGAACTGCAGATTCCCCACACGAAACTGAGTTACAGCCGCGGCTTCGTTGGCCGGGCCTAGCGCACGATTGCATAGCTCTGCGCGTGGCGAGGCGTCGCCGCCCCGTAAAGCAGGCCGTCCCTTTTTTGCACGGCACAGACGCGGCCCAGGGACCAGCTGTCGAGGACGGAGAGCTTGTGGCCCCGCTCACGCAGCGCGTCGAGAACCGATGCATCGTACCGGTCTTCTATGAGAAGGCGGCCGAGTTCGTATTCGCGGGGATAAAAAGAGCCCGGCCAGTGTTTGCTATGGAACATCGGGGCATCGATCGCGCGCTGCAGCCCGTGCCCGTGCAGGATGTGCCGCAGGAACACCGTCAGCGGCCATTGGTCCTGCTGGTCGCCGCCCGGTGTCCCGATCGCCAGGAAACCTTCGCCGTCCTTCGTCACCAATGTGGGTGTCAGCGTGGTGCGGGGGCGGGTCCCGGGCCGCAGCGTCGAAGGCAGGCCGTCATCCAGCCAGAACATCTGGGCGCGTGTGGAGATCGGAAAGCCAAGCCCCGGCACGACCGGCGAACTCTGCAGCCAGCCGCCGCTCGGCGTTGCCGATACCATATTGCCGAACCGGTCGACGATATCGAGATGCACGGTGTCGCCCTCGACCTCCGGAACGGCCGCGAAAGTGACTTCCCCGCCGCCCGGCCCCTGGGGAACCTCGCTGCCGGCGCGCGCCGCGATGCGCTCCAGCCGTTCGGCGGCGCCCGCCAGATGGCTCGCGACCAGCCGCTGCGACGCTTCCGAGCCGACCAGCCTGGCGCGCTCACGCGCGTAGTCGTCGGAGATCAGTATTTCGATCGGGATGCCGGAACTGTTCGGGTCGCCGTAAAATGCCTCGCGATCGGCAAAGCAGAGTTTGGCGCCTTCGACGACCGTGTGGATGAAGTCGGCGCCGTAGGGGTCGAGACTGCCGATGTCGAGTTGCGACAGCAGGGCAAGCTGCTGCAGGAAGACCGGGCCCTGACCCCATGGTCCGGTCTTGTGGACCGTCAGTCCGCTGAAGTCACGCGAGACGGTCTTTTCTTTGGTCGCCGACCAGTTGGCAAGGTCGTCGCCGCGAAGCAGACCTCCGTTGCGGCGGCCTGTCGTGTCGAACAGTTGCGCGGTCCGATAGAAGCGGTCGATGGCCTCCGCGACGAAGCCGCGATAGAAGGCCGTTCTCGCGGCTTCGATCTGGGCGATCCGGTCGCCTCCGGCCGACTTCGCCTCGTCGAGAATACGCCGGTAGGTCGCGGCGATGCCGGGCGTGCGCATCACGGCGGCGGGTTTCGGCACCCGGTCATGCGGCAGCCAGACCTCGGCCGAGCTCGGCCATTCATTGCGGAACAGATCCTCGACTGGAATGATCGAGGCGACCGCCCGGGGCAGCAGCGGAAAGCCGTTTTCCGCATAGCCGATGGCATAGGAGAGGATGTCTTCGAGCGGCAGGGTTCCGTAATCGCGAAGCAGGAGCATCCAGGCATCGAAGGCGCCGGGAACGACGGCCGGCAGAAGCCCCGTGCCGGGCACCATGGCAAGCTCCAGCGAACGGAAGGCGTCCAGGCTGGCCAGCCCCGGAGACACGCCCTGACCGCATATGACGACTGGCTCGTCCTCGCCGACGCTCTTGAGGATGATCGGTACCTCGCCGCCGGGACCGTTCAGATGCGGTTCGACGATCTGAAGGGTGAAGCCGCAGGCCGCGGCCGCATCGAAGGCATTGCCGCCGCGCTCCAGAACCGACATGCCGACCGATGTGCCGAGCCAATGGGTGGAGCTGACGGCGCCGAATGTGCCGCTGAGTTCGGGGCGCGTGATGAAACTTGGCATGTCCGCCTGCCTATCTCTGAGTGATCCGCTTGGCGCCGACGAGCCGTTCAGCCAGCACCAGGACGAAGAGGATGATAAGAACCTGCAAGGCGGAGGCCGCTGCGACGACGAGCTGGTTGCCCTGGAACTGCAGGTAGCTGAAGATCTCGATCGGCAGCGTCACGACGCCGGGTCCGGTCAGGAACAGCGCGGTATTCAGCTCGCCGAAGGAGACGACGAAGGCAAACAGCCAGCCGGAAAGAACGCCCGGCCAGATGATCGGCAGCGTGATCAGCATGAACGAACGCACCGGCCCGGCGCCAAGGCTCTGGCCGGCCTCTTCCAGCGTGGTGTCGAAGCTTTGGAGAGACGTCAGCACGGCGCGGAAGGCATAGGGAAGGCAGACCACTACATGGGCGATGAAGAGGCCCGGCAGGACGCTCATGTTGACCGTCTTGTAGAGGAGCAGCAAGGCGAGCCCCAGGATGAGCGCCGGAAACACCAGCGGCGCGATGATCAGCATCTGCAGGAAGGCCGAAAAGCCGTTCCGATGGCGAGAGACGTAGATCGCGCCCAGGAGACCCAGCAGGGCGGCCCCGCAGGCCGAGGTCAGCGCCAGAAGGATGCTCAGCATGAAGGCGTTGCGCATCTCGGCAATGCCGAAGAATTCGACGAACCAGCGCAGCGAGAAGCCGGGCGGCGGGAAGACGAGCGCGTCGCCGGAGCTGAACGAGACGATCAGCACGACGAGGATCGGCCCCATGATCAGTGTCAGCGCGATGCCGACGATCAGGCGGAGGATAACGTTTCCCATGGATCAGCCCTTTCCCTGGACGCGATTGGGCCGGATGACAAGCTGGATGATGACGGCGATGATCAGCGCGATGATCAGCAGCGCAAAGGAGAGGGCGGCGGCGCGAGGCCAGCGGAAGGTCGTGACGCTGTCGAACACCAGGCTCACCAGCAGCTTGTAGCGCGGGCCGCCGAGGAGCGCGATGGTGACGTAGGCGCTGAGCGTCAGGAAGGTGACGAGCATCAGGCCCGATGCAATGCCCGGACTGGACAGCGGCAGGGTGACGCGCAGGAAGGCGCGCCACGGGCTGGCGCCCAGGGAATAGGCGGCCTCCGTATAGCGCTTGTCGATGGTGGTCAGCGAATTGGTGAGCGATACGATCATGAAGGGCAGGAGGATCGTCAAAAGCCCGAGGGTGACAGCCTCGAACGTATAGAGATACTGCATCGGCCTTTCGATGATGCCGGTTCCCGTCAGCGCGCTGCTGACCACGCCGCGCCGGCCGAGGATGGCAACCCAGCCATAGGCCCGGACGACGTTGCTGACCATCAGCGGCACCATCATCACCATCAGCATGATCATGCGGCCGCGCGGCGACAGCCGGGCGGCGTAGAAGGCGACGGGATAACCGATCAGCAGGCAGAGGATGAGGACGATCGCCGTCGACAGCAGCGTCCGCTGGATGATCGTCAGGTAGAAGGAGTCGGTGAATATCTCGACATAGTTGATCAATGTCGGCTGAAGGTCGAAGAGCGACGTTCCCGAATTCGTCATGAAGCTGACGAACAGCAGATAGCCGAGCGGCACGACGAAGAAGAGGCCGAGGATGACCAGCGGCGGCAGGGCGACCGCGTAGAATACCGACGGGGCGGGAAAGACCCTGCTCATGCCGGATCCTCCAGCGCCACGGCACTTGCCGTTTCCCAGGAAAGCCCGACGGACGTGCCGGTCTCGACGTCCGCGGGTATCGCGGCGGCATTCTGCAGCACGGCGTTCAGCGCAATCCCGCCCATGTCGAGATAGAGGAAGGTCTGGGCGCCGCGATAGATGACATCCTTCACCACAGCCCGGATGCCGCTCTGCGGATCCAGGACGATCTTTTCCGGCCTGAGCGCAAAGCGCAGCTTGCCCTGGCCGGCAGGCGTTCCCGGAACTTCTATGATATTGCCGGCAAGATCCACCACCGCCCGGTAGCCTTCGCGGCCGCGCACCTGTCCTTCGAGGATGTTGCTTGCGCCGAGGAAGGTCGCGACGAACTCGGTGCGCGGACGGTCGTAGATATCCTTCGGCGCCCCGGCCTGCTGGATCCGGCCGTGGTTCATCACCGCCACCCGGTCCGACATGGTCAGTGCTTCTTCCTGGTCATGGGTGACGAAGACCGTCGTCATGCCGAGGCGGCGCTGTAGCTGGCGGATCTCCACCTGCATCTGCTCGCGGAGCATTTTGTCGAGAGCGCTGAGCGGCTCGTCGAGCAAGAGGACGTCCGGCTCGAACACGACGGCGCGGGCAAGCGCGACGCGCTGCTGCTGGCCGCCGGAAAGCTGGCGCGGATAGCGATCCGCAAACTTTCCGAGCGCCACGAGATCGAGGACGGCGGCGACCTTCTGGCGGATGACGTCCTTCGCGACATGGCGCATCTGCAGGCCGAATGCGACGTTCTCGGCGACGCTCAGGTGCGGGAAGAGCGCGAAATTCTGGAAGACCATGCCGAAGCTGCGCTTGTAGGCCGGGATGCCGGTCACATCCTTGCCGCGGATGAACACATGTCCCCTGGTCGGCTGCTCGAAGCCGGCGACGAGGCGAAGCGTCGTCGTCTTGCCGCAGCCGCTCGGTCCGAGCAGCGCAAACAGCGTTCCCCGCTCGATCTCGAGGTCCAGGGAGTGCAGGGCGGTGGCCGTGTCGAACGACTTCTCGACCGAGACGAAGCGCACGTCAGATGAGCCGGCCGGGGCGGGGTTATCGGTTGTCATTATAATGTCTCCAGAGCGTTGTCGCACCGCATGATACGCAGTCCGGCGGCGCAGAGCCTCACGGGCATTTCGGTCAACACCAGGGTTTCGGTAAGTTTTGAAGAGGCGCCAAGCGAGGATGTGGAGGCCGTAAGCACACCGATCAGCGCGTTGGCGAGCCGGGTATCGACACGGCCCCCCGCACTTTCGGCGCGGATGCCGGCCAGCACGTCCTGCCATTCCTGCCCCAGCCTTGCGAATTCGGCAGCAAGCAGCTGCTGCATGGCCTGGGTTTCCGAGCGGGCCAGGGCGTCCAGCCTGCCGAAGGAGGCGGTCATGGCCGTATCGAGCTCGCCCAGCAAGTCCAGCAATTCATGCGCCGGCGCCTTCTCCATCTTGAGGGCTGTACTGCCGCCGCGCGCTTCGAACAGGCGGAGATAGACGAGCGCGTTGTAGATCAGCCGGAAGCCTGCGCAATCTTCCTTCATGAAGAAACGCAGCGTCTCATCCATGACCTTGAAGCCGCGAATGGGAAGAAAGCGCCGGACGTAGGCTTCAAGCACGATGCCCTTGCGCAGGAACTCGCCCATTTCCGGGTGCGGCGAAAAGACGATCACCTTGCCGCGCCCGAGATCGGCGGAAAGAACGGCGGGCGTGTTCTTCATCTCGCGGTCGAAGAGCGAAGGCGCCAGCGGATTGTCGATGAACAGCCGGCTTTCCGAGATGAAGTTGCGGAATTGGCCGAGCGAGACTGCCGCCCGCGCCGAATTCGAATAGACCGGCCCGTGATAATAGGGCAGTTCGATGGCCTCCGACAGGCCGCGGCCGAGAACCGGATCGCTGATCGATATGCCGAGAACCGCCGCTCCGGTCGACAGATATTCCTGCGTATAGTTGGGCGTCGCGTCGATCGCACCGAGCCAGCCCGGCCGACCGTCCGAGGCGTAGAAGCCGCCGCCGCAAGAGCCCATGAACGCGCCGCCTTCGCAAATGAAGGCATGAATCGCTGCATCGATGCCGGCGAGATTTTCGGCGCGATCGAGGCCCCAGGTGGCGAAGCCGCCCGGCATGATCAGCAGGTCGAATTCCGAAAGTGCGCCGCCGACGATCTCCCGACCGTCGATCGGCGAGAAGGTCAGGCCCAGGCTGAGCAAGGCATGGGCATAATAGGCCCAGTAGGGATAACCGATCGCCTCGCCGGCATAGATTGCGATGCGCGGTGCCGTGCTTGTCGCAGGCAGGGCTTCGACCGCGTCGCCGGTCAGGCCGAGTTTTGCAGCGGCGTCAGCGACGTTGCCGTCGGCGGCAAATCCTTGGGCGTCGTCGGAGGCGGGGATCCGATGTGCACGGCACCGGTTGAGAAACGTCAGCGGAGTGCCGGTGAACGCGCCGCGGTCAGCCAGCTTTAAAATCGTCATGAGATTGGGATTCCTGCCATCGGGTGCGGCGGCCTTGAGAGGCTCGAGGCCGCCGCCATTGTCTATCAGCCGCCCGAAATGACGCGGTTCCAGCGATCGGTCCACTGACCGCGGTTGGCGGACATGAATTCCTGATCGAGATCGACGATTCGCGCAGTTTCTTCCGGCGAGAACTGGACCCGCTGCTGCAGCTCGACCGGCAGCTTGGCGAACGTGTCGGGATGCGTGCCGCCATAGTTGAACACCTGCGCGACCCAGCCCTGCGTCGCCGGATCGATCGTCATGTTGACATATTGCTCGGCGAGCGCCTTGTTCTTGGTGTTCTTTGCAATGCCGGTGCCGGAGAGATAGGAGATCGCGCCTTCCTTCGGGAAGACCCATTCGACCTTGCCGCCCTGCTGCAGCACCGTATAGGTCTGCGACTTGTAGAGGAGGCCGACGGCGGCTTCCTCGTTGACCAGCGCGCTCATGATCGTGTCCGTGTCCTTGGCCCAGATTGGATCGAGAGCGGCCATCTTGGCCAGCATGTCGAAGCCTGCGTCGGCGTCCTTCTGGCCCTTGCCGGCAGCCATCGCCCCGATCGGAATGATGTAGGGGCCGATCGAATGGGTGATCTCGGGCAGGACGATCTGGCCGCGATATTCTTCGTTCCAGAGGTCCGCGAAGCTTGTCGGCGGCTTTTTGACCAGCTTCGGGTTATAGGCGATGCCGAGCGCCGAATAGATCATCGCTACCCAGCCTCTGCGCTTGAAGCGATCAGGTACGGCGGCGAGGAAGGGCAGGTTCGGAGAGTTCGGATCAAGATCTTCCAGAACACCTTGTGCTTCGGCCAGCGGCACGACGCCGTCGTGTACTTGAACAAGATCATAGACCTGGTTGCTGAGGCTGATTTTCAGCTTGGTGATGCGCTCAACCGGGCTCGATCCGCGATCCTGGACGATCTTGACGCCGGTCTTCTCAGCGAACGGCGCATCGACATTCTTCGCCATCCCGTCACCCCAAAGGCCACCCCATGTCATCATGGCAAGTGAGTCAGGTTTCGATTGTGCGAACGCGAACCGCGCTGAGCCCAAAGCCGGTGTTGCGAATGCAGCCGAGGCTGCAAGTTTCATGAAACTACGTCTGTCCATCACGTTCCCCTTTTTGAACCAATTCGAATTGGTTCGATTATTTTATAAAGTGAGGCCTTATTGCTGTTATTTCTTCGGCATCAGCCCGTCGCCGTCAAGCCAATTTATCAAGAAAAATGCCGAATTGTGAATCAGAAACAAACTCTGCTTATTTTATTGGCGCGCTTCATACCTTGATGAATGGTTCGCAATGGTTCATGCTGCGGGTGCGAACCTGAGGGGTGAGACGTGCCGATAGAGGCCAAACATAATGTGCTGGATGCGCTGCGTGAGGCAATCCAGACAACGGATGAGCGTTTCATCATCGATGAGAGGCTCTTGCCCGAGCGGGAACTCAGTGAGCGGCTTGGCGTCGGGCGTCGAGCAGTCCGTCAGGCGTTGAATGAACTAGAGGGCGAGGGGCTGCTATTCAGAAAGCAGGGGCTAGGAACGTTCGTTCGGGAGGTCGGCCCCAAGTCCACCAGCCTCAAATCGTTGACGAACCGGACCAGCCCGAACGACATCATCGAAGTAAGGCTTGAGGTGGAGCCGGTGCTGGCGCGTTTGGCTGCGACCCGGGCGACGCCGAAAGACATCGACCAGATGCGGCTCTTCGTTCGTCGGGCAGCCCAGGCTGCGACGCCGCGGGAATACGAGCAGTGGGACAGTGCTTTTCACACCAAAATCGCCGAAAGCGTGCGCAATACGATGTTCTGGGGGGTATTCCGGCTCATCAATTCGGTGCGCAAGGAGCAGCACTGGGTAAATTCCAGAAGTCGCGTCTTCACGTTTGGCGTCAGTGAGGAAATGGTCAGGCAGCACCACGCGATCGTTGCGGCGATATCAGCCCGCGATCCCGTGGCCGCCGAGGAGGCGATGCGCATCCACATTTCAACCGTCGGCCTGCGGATCAGCCAGTCAATGCCGCATCCGCCATGAGCGTCGTTGCGATTCGGATCGAGGACGATCTTGTGTCCCACCTCGATCATTCTGGCCGGCCGGTATCGTCACCGCTCCGGCGATTCGAAGTACCGCAAGACCCTTAGGCGCAGGAAGACCCAATGCTGCCGTTACACCAACCGTCGTGCGATATATGGCGGGCGGAGCGGCTGACGAGTTCGCGATTATTATCGACGCCGACAACTAATTAGCCGCCGCGCGTGAGGCGATGAGATCGGCCAGCGGTCGATCTTTCTCATTGACAACCGCGCTTCGGCCTTTCCTATCGGGAATGACTGATACCAAGACATCCATGTCAGCGGTGATACGCTCTTCCGTCGAAACTACCTGCATTGTCGAATGCCCAACACTATCATGCTCTTCGGATCGAAGGACCAGATGTGATCTTTCGCGATCAACGCTGAGTGCTCAAATGGTAGGCTCATTTTCCGCGAATGCGTCCCTCATCGCCTTTATGATGACGACGGCCGACGCCGCGCCCGGATCGATATGGCCGAGGGATCGTTCACCGAGACGGGCCGCACGGCCGCGGGTCGCGACCATCGAACGTGTCGAGCGTGCTCCGGCATCAGCGGCATCGACAATCTCGTTCCACATATCCTGAAGGCTGGCCTGCCGCTCACGTGCTGCCGCAGCGGCTTCGGCCGCCGGAATCCATGCATCGAGCATCGTCTTGTCGCCGCGCTGCCCCTTACCACGCTCCCGAATACCCAATGTCATCGCTTCGAGGATGGATGCTTGGCAAGCGACCGACAGCGTCTCGTCCTGCTTCAGTGACAAAGCCGCCTTGCGAAAGGCCGTCGCATAGAGAGGGCCGGTTGAGGCGCCGACGGCATCAAGGAAGGCCGAAGCGGCAGCCGAAAATACCTCGGAGGCCCGCATCTCATCCAAATCGCGCTTGGCCAGTTCGCTGTTCACCGCCTGGAAGCCAAGGGACATGGTGATGCCGTGATCAGCATCCCCGATCGCGCCGTCCAGATCGGAGAGATGATCCTTATCAGCCGAAATCGCGACCGATATCCGATGAAACATCCTGCTCAAGCGGCGGGCCGCGTTTGCCGACATGCGTATCCTCCCAATTCACACAACCCGGTCACCGAGATGTTCTTTGCTTTCAGTTTACAACCTGAGAAACGCCGTATCGCAGGGATGATGAAGCAGATCCGTCAGTTGCTGGTCGAGGTGCAGGATCGATATGGATGCACCGACCATATCGAGCGATGTGCAATAATGCCCCACCCAGTTCGCTTCGATCTTGACACCCTTGGCGCTCAAGCGCTGTTCGACGCGCCGGTAGAGAATATAGAGCTCCATCAATGGTGTGCCGCCGAAAGAATTGACGAGAACAGCGACGCGGTCTCCCGAGATGGGTTTCATCTCCGAGAATATTCGATCCATCACAACGTCGACGATACCATCGGCACTCCTCATCTTTTCCCGCATCACGCCGGGTTCGCCATGAATACCCATGCCGATTTCCATGTCGTCCGGACCTATCTCGAAATTATGCCGTCTGGTTTGCGGCAGCGAACATGGCTCCAGCGCGACCCCCATTGTGAAGGTGCGGGCATTGGCCTTGCGCGTCGCTAGTTCGCAGGCATCGAGTGACAGACCCTGATCGCAGGCCGCACCGGCAATCTTGAAAATGAAAAAATTGCCTGCGACACCGCGGCGCCCGTCCCTGTCTTCCAGCGCGGAAGACGAAATATCGTCGGTCGTCACCACCGTGCGCACCTCGATATTGTCGTCTGCAGCCATTTCGGCTGCCATTTCGAAATTCATGACGTCGCCGGCGTAGTTTCCATAGACGAAGAGCACGCCCTTGCCGCCGGAGGCAGCCTTTGCGCATTGCAGGATTGGTCCCGGAGGCGGCGAGGAAAAGATATTGCCGACAGCAACAGCGTCGGCGAGCCCCTTGCCGACATAACCGAGAAAAGCCGGCTCGTGGCCCGTACCCCCGCCGACGACCAGTCCGACCTTACCCTCGCGCGGGCCGGATCGGGCAACGAGCGCGCGGTTGGAACTGTCGACCGGTCGAAGGTAGCTCGCGTGCGCTTTGACGACACCGTCGAGCATTTCCTCGACGACATCATCGGGGTTGTTGAGGAACTTCTTGATATGGGTCCGGAGGCTGTTGGATTGAGCGGAGCTCTCGCTTTCTACACGTGGGCGCTGGGAGATCTTCTGGTCGACTTCCGTAACGCCATCGGCGTTCAAGATGCCGCGGCCGGTAGCAGCGTCGGTGATGAGGACATTGACATAGCCGCCGCGAAGCGCGGCAAGAATAGCCGGCACTTTGTCAAAGCCGCCTGCAACGGCGATGCGCGTCTTGATCTTCTTCAGCAACTCGAGCGAAATGCCGACCGTGCAGTCGTCCAACGGTCCTGCGACGGAGCGTCCATGGCCGTCGATGAAGCGGCCGGCCACCACACCGGTGGCATCCTTGGCCAGATAGTCCTGCAACGAAACGGAATCGAAAAAGCCGCTTGTGTGGATGGTGGAATTCGGTCGCATGGAGGCGATACCGAAGATCACCTTGTTTGCCTGTGAAAGCGCCTCGAACTGCCGGTCGATCAGCGGCTCCCGCAGGAGTATGTCTCGGACCGCGGGGCTGGAGACGATGGCAGGTGCTGCAATATTGATGAGCTTGGCATCGACTGCATCGGCAAAGGCCGCAGCACAAAGCTCGGGCGTATAAGCAAAAGTCGCGTTCGTTCCGCCGGTTGCCTGCACAACGGTCATGTCCTGCAGCCCCGATATGGAAGCTTGTTCACCGACCGCCAAGATCGTGCGCCCCCAGACGACCGCGAGTGTGTCGCCGGACTTCAGGATCTTCTGTAGGGCCTGGGCGCCAGCAGAGCCCAGCCGTTCGATCAATGGACGGGCACTGTCGTCGCTCGGCACGACCAGACAGTCGTGCAGCCCGAAGTGCCGTTTCAGTTCCTGGGCGATGGTCAGCGAGCTTAGTCGCGCCGGTTCGATGGATATGTTGACGATGCCGCGGGCACGCGCATCGGCGAGGTAGCTGTTCACCGTCGCGCGCGAGATTCCCATCGTTTCGGCAATATCACCCTGGGTCATACCGTCTTCGTAATAAAGCCAGCACGCCCATACGTAGGGGTCGTCGCCGTAACGCAACGGGATAGGTTCGGCCGCGATATCAGCGGTACCATTCTTTCGCGCCGATGATGTCTTAGCGGTCATCCTGCCTGGTTTCCCTCATCCAAATCGACGGCGAAGATGAGCGTAAAAGCCGCAGTTTTCAACGTGCCCTCGCCTGATTGTTCCCGGCCGCCGCAGCGGCCGGGAAGGTGATGCAAGGGAGGATCACGGGCTCTCACCAAAGCCCGACCTGTCAGGCGGGCTGAAGCCTCGTCTCCACGCCATCAGCCAGCGACTTGAGGATCAGTGCACAGGATGTTGCGCCGGCATCGAGCACGCCGAGCGAACGCTCGCCGAGACGGCTTGCCCGGCCGATCTTGGCGACGAGGTCGCGCGTGCTATCCCGTCCGGCTTCGGCGGCCACGATGAGTGCGGTGAGCGCCTCGGCAAAAGACTTGCCGCTGCCGATAGCCGCGTCGAATGCGGTGATTGCAGGCACCAGCGTGTCAATCAGCGTCTTGTCGCCAACCTTGGCAGAGCCTATCGCCTGGATGCCGTCGAGGCCGTTGTGCAGCATGGTGCTGAAGGTCGCAGCATCGATGGCATCGGATTTTTCGATCGTTTCGGCAAACTGCGTGAACATCACGCCATAGAGCGGTCCCATTGAGCCGCCGATCTCCGTCATCAGCACGGTGCCGAGCGTGTCGAGCGCTTCAGCCAGCGACATGTCGGCACCCTTGATGCGTTCGGCCGCCATGCCGAAACCCTTGGCCATGTTGACACCATGATCTCCATCGCCGATCTTGCCGTCGATTTCGCTGAGATAGGCACGATTTTCGATGATCCTGTCGGCCAGTGAGAGAACGATCTCGCCCGATTTCCCATTCTGAAATTTCTGCATTACCTCTGCCTCCCCTTAGAGTATCGCGGGGCACTGAACATCGAGCTCAAGCAGCCGCTTCAGCTCGTCGTCCAGCGCCATCACGGTCAATGTTGCGCCGACCATTTCCAGCGATGTGAAATAATTGCCGACATAGACCTTGTGGATCTTCAACCCGCGTCCGGCAATCTCGGATTCGATCGTGTCGTGGAGAATATAGAGCTCGTTGAGCGGTGTGGCGCCGAGACCGGAGACGAGGACTGCAACCTCGGTTCCGGCAGCAAGCTGATGATCGTCAAGAACGATCTTGGCCATTTCCTCGGCCACTTCCCTGGCTGATTTCAGTGGCTCGACACGCACGCCGGGCTCGCCGTGATGGCCGATGCCGACCTCCATCGTCCCCGGTTCGATGGTAAAGTTCGGATGGCCGACCGATGGAAGCGTGCAGGGGCCAAGGCCAACGCCGATCGAACGGCAATTGTCGATCGCCTTCTGCGCCGTCGCCTGCACCTCTTCGAGGCCGGCGCCTTCTGCAGCCTTTGCTGCTCCGCACTTCCACATGAAGATTTCGCCGGCAACGCCGCGGCGCTTTTCTCGCTCCTCTGGGCTAGCGGAACATACATCATCATTGGCAACGACGGTGGCGATCTCGATGCCTTCCTTCGCCGCCAACTTGATTGCCATCTTCACGTTCATGTTGTCGCCGGCATAGTTGCCATAGAGGCAGACGACACCCTTTCCGCCATTGGCTTCACGCGCAGCATCGAGAAAGCTCTTTGCCGTCGGCGAGGAAAAAAGTTCGCCGACAGCGACGGCATCCAGCATGTTGCGGCCGGTATAGCCGATGAAAGCAGGCTCATGGCCCGAGCCACCGCCGGTAATGACCCCGACCTTGCCGGAGACCGGCGCCTGGCGAGAGGCGATCACTCGGGGATTTTGTGCGGATTGCCTGACGATGTCGGCATGGGCCTTGAGGAAACCCTTCACCGTATCTTCGACGACTTCATCCGGATTGTTGATAAACCGCTGCATTCTAACTCCTATCTACCGCGCGTCAGATAATGGTGTAGCCGCCGTCGACCAGAAGGTCCGCGCCATTGATCATATCGGCGCCGTTGGAAGCCAGGAACACCGCCGCCGCCGCAATCTCTTCGGGGAACGCGAAGCGGCCGGATGGAATGCGCTGTTTCAGCGCTTCACCACGCGGGCCGTCCCATGCCTTCCTGCCGAGATCAGTCAGGACGACGGTCGGAGAGATCGTGTTGACGTTGATGCCGTGTTTGCCCCATTCGGCGGCAAGTGTCTTAGAAAGGCCGATGACGCCGAACTTCGAGGCACAGTAGGCGACATGCTGATCGATGGCGACAGTGCCAGCCTGGGATGCCATGTTGATGATCTTGCCGCCCCTGCCCGCCTTGATCATGGCGCGGCCAGCCGCCTGGGACACCAAAAAAGTGCCCTTGAGATTGATGGCGATGGTCTTGTCCCAGGCATCGAGGCTGAGTTCCTCCGCCGGCGCGAGCATGACGACACCGGCACTGTTGACGGCAATATCGACGCGACCAAACGCGGCCACCACATCGGCGACTACCTTTTCAACGGATTGCGGGTTGGATACGTCGCAGACGAATGATTTCGCGCCGTTGCCGAGTTCGTCGGCCTTGGCCTTGGCAACAGATTCATTGATGTCGACCACGCCAACGATCGCGCCTTTGGCAGCCATGGCAGATGCGATGGCACTGCCGATGCCTGAGGCACCGCCCGTAATCAGAGCGACCTTGCCGCTCAGGGAAAAGTTCAAATCAACCTGTTTGGTATCAGTCATGGCTTTCTTCTCGAACTCTCGGGATGTGGGGCGGGATCTTCATCCCGCCCCAGGGAGGATCACTTGCGGGTGGAAAGCAGTTTATCGACGTTTTCAGCCGTCACCGGGGTCCACGGAACATTATAGGTCTTATCCTTGCCGTCATTCCACGGCATATCCTTATAGGTCGTCCAGATATCGGATTCCGGCTTGTAGTTGCCCTTCTTGGCATTGAAGATCGCAAGATCGAGAGCGCCCTGCGCCTGGGCGCGGGCATCCTGAAGGATCGAGGTCATTTCGCCGGCCTTGGCGGCCCGCAGCGCGTCGGTGACACCGTCGATACCGGCAATGGCGAAGCTCTTGACGTCAAGGCCGGCAGCCTTGATCGCCTCGATCGCGCCGAGCGCCATTTCATCGTTCTGGCCGATAATGCCGTTGATCTGGTTCGGATGCGACGTCAGCCAGTTTTCCATTAGTGTCTGGGCCTCGGCGCGTGACCAGTTCGCGGTCTGGTCTTCAAGGACCTTCACATCCGGGCACTCGGCAAGCGCCTTTTTGTTGCCTTCCAGACGCTGGATCTGGGCAGACTGGCCGACCGGGCCCTCGATGATGACGACATTGCCCTTGCAGCCGATCTTGTCCAGCACGCTCTTGGCTTCGAGATAACCGGAGACCGTGTCGTCGGAACCGACATAGGAGGTCAGCTGGTCGGAATTGACGCGGGTGTTGGAGCCGATGACCGGAATGCCGGCATCGACCGCGGACTGAACGGCAGATGCACCTGCATCGACATCGATCGGCGCAAAGATGATCGCGTTGTACTTCTGCGTGATCATCGTCTTGAACTGGTCCTGCTGGACCAGCGCGTCATAGCGGCCATCGAAAACCGTCAGCTCCACCTCACCGCTCTTGACGGCCGGGTGATCCTGCAGGGCCGCGGTCCAGATCTGCATGAACTCCGCATTCAAGCCGTAGGGTGCTGCGCCAATCTTGATCTTTTCCTGGGCTGCGGCAGACGTCGCCAGCAGCGCTGTTGCCGAAGCAAGCGCAATCAAAAGCTTTTTCACTATCGTTTTCCTCCACTTTGGGTTTAGGCGGCCGGCATGGCTTGCCTGTCTGACGGGGCGGCGAGCTGCCTGCCCCGAATTTCTGTAGATCGAGTTCAAGCTCCGAAATTTCGTTTCTGGTCGAGCATCACGGCGCCGACGATTAGGGCGCCCTTCAGAACCTGCTGGTAGTAGGACTGGATACCCATCAGATCGAGGCCGTTGTTCATGACGCCGATGATGAGGGCGCCGATCAGCGTTCCTGTCACCCGACCGACGCCGCCTGAAAGGCTCGTGCCGCCGATGACGACCGCCGCGATCGCGTCCAGCTCGTAGGCGACGCCGGCCTGCGGCAGGCCCGAACCGGTGCGGGCGCTGAGCAGAATGCCCGCAAGCCCCGCCAGGCCGCCGGAGATGACGTAGACGGTGAAGCGAATACGGTCGGTATTGATGCCCGATGTCTTGGCTGCATGCGGATTGCCGCCAACGGCATAGATGTAGCGACCGAACCGTGTGCGGTTGAGGATCCACCATGAGACCGCAAAAACAACAGCAAGCACGATAACCGGGGCAGGAAGGCCAAACACATCGCCGGTGCCGATCCAGCGGAAGGCGGGCGTAAGGGCCGGAACCGGGCGGCCGCCGCCGTAGATCAACGTCATGCCGCGGGCTGCTGAAAGCATGCCGAGCGTCGCGACGAAGGCAGGCACCGAGAAGCGCGAGACGATCGCACCGGAGATCGAGCCGCAGACGACGCCGACGAGCACGCCGACAAGCAGGCCGATCGCGACCGGATAGGGCGAACCGATAACGCCGGCCGTTTGCGAGGTCGTTGCAAAACTGGCGCTGACGATGCCGGCGAGCGCAACGACCGAGCCGACCGAAAGGTCGATGCCGCGCGTCAGGATCACGAAAGTCATGCCGATCGCCAGCACGCCGTTGATGGACGTCTGCAGCAGCACGTTGGAAATATTGCCACCGGTCAGGAAGAACTCGTTCGAGAACGAGAGAATGACGACCAGCAGCAGGAAGGCGAGGAAAATGCCGTATTCCTGCACGATCAGACGTCGCTGCTCCGTCTTGAACCAACCGCCCGCACTTTTATTGTCACTCACTGAAACTGCTAGCTCCTGTGCTGCCGGACGAACGCTCTGACCCTGATCAGGACGATAAGTGGACGAGTGATTGGGCATTCGTCTCCTCCCGGCTGAATATTCCCGCGCTCCTGCCAGCCCGCATCACCATGATGCGGTCCGACATGCCGAGAACTTCGTCGATTTCCGATGAGATCATCACCACGGTGCCGCCACCTCCGGCGAAGTCGCAGATGATGCGGTAGATTTCACGCTTGGCGCCCACATCGACACCGCGCGTCGGTTCGTCCAGCAGCAGGACCTTGGGATTGCGCAGGAACCACTTGCCGAGAACGACCTTCTGCTGGTTGCCACCGGAAAGACCGGATACCGGCATCGTGTCGCGCGCTGCCTTGATCTGAAATTGCTCGCGCATCCTCCGGCTGGCATCCGCTTCCTTCGCATGATCCATGGAAAAGGCGGGGCTCAGCTCCGGCAGGCTCGCCATGCTGATATTGGCGCGAACGGAATCGGAGAGGTTAAGGCCGGTCTGCTTGCGGTCCTCCGTCACCAATGCCAGGCCATGGGCCATGGCATCCGAAGGCTTTGAAACCGAGATCGGCGCGCCATCCACTGCAACGCGTCCGGTCGATGGCTTGTCGAGGCCGAAGAGGCAATTGAAGATTTCCGTGCGGCCGGAGCCCATAAGGCCGTAAATGCCGAAGATCTCCCCCTTGCGAGCGACAAAGGAAATATCCTCGATTTTGTTCGGGCAGGAGAGCGCACTGACCTCCAGACCGATCTCTGATGTCGGCATATTGGTCTTGACGTATTCTTCTGACAGTTCGCGCCCGACGATCATGCGGATCAGGCTCGGCCGGTCGATCTCCGACAAGGCGCCGGCACCGACAAAGGAGCCGTCGCGGAAGACCGTATAGGAATCGGCGATTTGGAAGATTTCTGAGAGCCGGTGCGAGACGTAGACGATACCGCGACCCTGCGCCTGCAAGCGACGGATCGCCGCGAAGAGTTGCTGAGCTTCGCGCTCGCCGATCGCCGATGTCGGCTCGTCCATGAAGATGACCTCGGCATCGTGGCTGAGCGCCTTGGCGATCTCCACCAGCTGCATCTGCGCGACAGACAGGTTCATCATGTATTGCGTGGCGCGAATATCGAATTCCAGCCCGTCGAGCAGCTTCTGCGCCGCCTTGTTCATGCTGCGGAAGTCGATACCGCCGAAACGGGCGGATGGCTCACGGCCGAGATAGATATTCTCGGCCACTGTCATATGCGGAACCGGGCTCAGCTCCTGCTCGATGATCGCGATGCCTGATGAAAGCGCATCTGCGGGGCTCAAAAATTCGACGTCCCTCCCACGGCGGCGGATCGAGCCGGCGTCGCGCTTGTGAATGCCCATCAGGATTTTCAGGAAGGTCGACTTGCCGGCACCATTGCCGCCACACAGCGCATGAACCGAGCCGGCACGAAGTTGGAAATGACCATCGCGCAAAGCTGCGACACCGCCAAAGGACTTCTTCAGTCCTCCCACTTCGAGCAGAAACTCCACCTTGATATTCCTCCATACAAGCACCTTACGGACCCTCCCGGCGGACGATCGACATTGAAAAATCTCTGCCCGGCGCTTTCATGACAATATTCAATAGACGCTCGACAAATGTCAAGTTATGCGCAATCATATAAAAAGTTAGAAGGCTTTGGTGCGCCGGAATCGAGAAGCCTGAAAGGAAAACCTCATGAAGATCGCAATCGGAGCGGACGGAGCTGGTAAACCTCTGCTAGATGTCACCGCCTCGCACCTGTCTGGTAAACCCGATATGACGGTGGCGGACCTGAGCGAGCCAGGCTTTTATGCCGACGTGTCTCAGAAGGTTCTTGACGGTGAATATGAGCGGGCAGTGCTGTTCTGGGGAACAGGCATCGGCGTATCGATTTCGCGCAACAAGGTTCTGGGAATCCGGGCCGCGTTGACGCATGACACCTATTCGGCAGAGCGCGCGGCAAAGTCGAACAACGCCCAGATCATCGCTATGAGCGCGCGGGTGATCGGCCCGGAGCTTGCCAAGGCGATCGACGCATTCCTTGCCTCCAGCTTCGATCCGGACGGTTCCTCCGCTGAAAACGTCAAGGCAATCGACCGCCTCGATCGGGCCAGATGATGAACGATCGGGAGTCCCGCCACCAATCGGATCACGACACTGCGGCTTATGGACGTGCGTCTGGACTGCCGTTCGTTGACGTTGATCCAGCGCGGGCCGGCGTGCCGGTCACTCAATCCATGGCAGCCGGCGGCAAGATTGCCTTCGATGCGACCGCCTCGATGGTCAAGCTTGCCTTAAGCGGTGTGGCGGACGCCATTTGCGCCTGCCAGTCCAGCAAGGATGCGCTTGATAGTGCGAGGCTACGCGCCTACCGAAACGTGCGAGTGGGCCGCATCACCAGACATATCGCTCAGGAAGATGTTCCAAAACACGTCAAGCCAAAGTTCAGCCGTGTCGTTGCCCTCACCGACGGCGCGTTGCACATCCTTGGGCTGGAACGGCCTACAATCGCCATCGCCGCGCTCAATCCGCATGCAGGGGAGGGTGGCCTCTTCGGCCGGCAGGATATCGATGTGGTCGAGCCCGCCATCAACGCGCTGCGCGAAGACGGTTTTGACGTCGAAGGGCAGGTGGGCGACATGGTGTTCGTGAAGCTGCGCGCACGCCAATTCGATGCTGTCGTCGCAATGCATCACGATCAGGGGCATATCCCCGTGAAATTGCTGGGATCCTCGGTGGATGAGAAGACCGGGCGCATGGAGGCGCTCAGCAGCGTGAATGCCACGCTCGGCCTGCCGATCATCCGGACTTCTGTCGATCACGGCACCGCATTCGACATCGCCGGAAAAGGTATCGCTAGCGAAACCAGCCTGATTGAAGCCATTGAGCTTGCCGTGACCATGTCGCGGGCGTGAGCGGATGACCTTGATGCGGCGGTGACCTGGACCTTGTGCCATTTCCAGTCTGATCGGCTCCGGCCCGGTCAGATCTTGCCAGTCTAGCCGGTTTGGGAGGAAAACATGATCGCTGAACACATCCGCAAGGTAATGGTCTCAGTTGTCGCGCCGTTGCTTTTGAGCGTCACGACCGCCGCTGCCGCCGATTCCGGCAGGCCGACGATCGGCGTGGTCGTGCCGACACTGGCGGCGCAGTTCTGGAACAATTACGTCGACTTCATGAAGAAGGGGGCCGACGAGCTTGGCGTCGATCTTGTTGTCCTCAACGCCGATAACAAGCCGGATCAGATGATCAAGTCGCTGGAGGATCTGGTCGCAAAGCCGGCTGATGGCATCATCTTCACACCCTATTGGGCGACTGCTGCCCGAGGCCTGACCTTCGCCAAGGACGCCAACATTCCTGTCATCCTGACCGACAGCTATCCCGATTTCGATCCGCAGACCTCACGTTTTCCGAATTATCGCGCTTTTGTCGGACCGAGCGACGAGGATGCCGGCCGCCAGATGGCCGAAGCCCTGTTTGCCGCCGTCCAGCCTGACGCCTCCGGCAAGAAAGTCATCGGTGTCGTCAACGGTACCGCAGGCACATCGGTGGCAATCGATCGCCGCAAGGGGCTCGAGGATGCCTTGAAGTCTCATCCTGAAGTCGTGGTCGCAGGTGAAGTCGACGGCAATTTCGTACGCGACACCTCGCAGACCGTGTTTGAATCCCTCTATCAGGGCCACCCCGACATCAAGGGCGTATGGGCTGCCAATGGCGGCACGGCGACCGGCGTCATGACGGCGTTGAAGAACGCCGGCAAGCAGCCGGGCAAGGACATCTTCGTGGTGGCGATGGACCTGAATCCTGAGAATGTCGAAGCCGTCAAATCCGGCGAGCTTCTGTTCGATATCGGCGGCCACTGGCTGCAGGGCGGCTTTGCGCTGACCATGCTCTATGACGAAATAAAGGGTCATGCAGTGCCGAAGGATGCTGACAAAGTCAAGCTGACGCTGTTGCCTTTGACCAAGGACCGTGTCGCGCAGTTCCAAGCCGATTTCCCGGGAGGTGTGCCGCCTTACGATTTCAAGGCGCATTCCAAGACCTACACGCCTAACGCCGCTGCCGCGTCGTTCGAGCTGAAATACTCGAAGTAATCAGGCCTCCGACGCCGGCTGGCATGACCTGGCCGGCGTTATCTCTGATGACCAGCAAGCCTTATCGCAGCCCGCCCGCGCATTCTCGAGAAAACGAGTACGGCCGCGCGCGTCCGCCAGACGTATGTCCCCTCACCAAGGATCGTGTTCCGTGCAGATCGTCGCAGAAGATATCGAACGAAGCTTCGGAAACACCCGGGCATTGTCGGGAGTCTCCCTGACGCTTCGGGCAGGCCGGATTCATGCTTTGGTGGGCGAGAACGGTGCCGGCAAATCGACCCTTATGAAGATCCTTGCCGGAGCCGAGCGTCCTGACGCCGGCAGCATGACCATCGATGGCGATCGCTACGCTCCTCGCAATGCCGCCTGTGCGCGTGAGCGCGGCGTTGGCCTCGTCTTCCAGGAAATGACCATAAATCCGGCCCTGTCGATCGCGGAGAACATTTTCACAGGGCAGTTCGCCCGTTATCGGCGCAACGGCTTCCTGAACTACCAGAAACTGCAGCAAGATGCGCAGGCGCTGCTCGATGGCTTTTCGGCCGAGATATCAGTGCGCCAACCGCTCAATAAACTCGATCTCGGACAGTGGAAATGTATCGAGGTGGCGCGCGCACTTTCGACGTCGCCGCGTGCGGTCCTGTTCGATGAATCCACGGCCTTTCTCAATCACCGCGAGGTCAACCTCGTTCTCGGCGCAATGCGGGCGCTGAAGGCGCAAGGGCTGATCGTCGCCTTCGTCTCGCATCACCTTGCTGAGGTCGAAGAGGTGGCGGATGCCCTGACCATTCTGAAAGATGGACTCAAGGTCGGCGATTTCGCGGCGGGTGACCTCGACCGCGATCAGATCCAGAGCCGCATGGTGGGGCGCGACCTCTCCAAGGGGCTTTATCCGCAACGTGCCATCACGCGGTCGAAGCAGGAAAGGCTGCGTCTCGATAATATCGTGACCGATCGCCATGAGCCTGTCTCACTGTCTGTCATGGAAGGCGAAATCGTCGGCATTGGCGGCTTGAAGGGCGCAGGTGGCGAGCGTCTCCTCGAGGTGGCCGCCGGCGCGGTGAAGCCGGCATCCGGCAAGGTCGTGCTCGAAGGGCAGCAGAAATCCTTTGCCTCGCCGGCCGATGCTTGGCGCTCCGGCATCGCCTACCTGCCGGGCGATCGCACCGCCGAAGGGCTGATTGTCGACGCATCGGTGCTGGACAATCTGGTGATGGCGAAGCCGCCACGCCGCGGACCGCTTTTCGACCGCAAGAAGGCAAATGCGCTCGCCCAGTCGCTGATTGAACGGCTGACGATCAAGACCAGTTCGGCATCTGCCCGCTCAGGCTCGCTCAGTGGCGGCAATCTGCAGAAGGTCGTGCTGGGCAAGTGCCTGGCCATTGTTCCGCGTGTCCTTCTGCTCAACAATCCCACCCGCGGCGTCGATATCGGGGCACGCGTAGAAATCTATCGATCGCTGCGTGAAGCCGCCGCATCCGGCCTCGCCATTCTGGTCGTCAGTGAAGATCTCAACGAACTCATCGGGCTCAGTGATCGCATCGTCGTCATGCGCGGCGGCTGCGTATCGGCCGAGATCGATGATCCGGCCGCCACGACGGAAGACGTCGTGATCCGGTCCATGATTTAAGGAGTGCCTCGATGTCCGACCTGTCTGCCCGGGAGCCCGCATCAGCCAACGGCAAGAGTTGGCTCAATCGCGTGGATATGCGCCGCTTTTTCCCTATTCTGCTGCTGCTCGTTCTTGCGGGTATCTTTACTCTGGCCTCGCCCCGCTTCCTGCAATTCAACAATATGATGATTGTCTCGCAACAGGCGGTCGTTCTGTTGGTGGCCGCGCTCGGCATGACGTTCGTCATCATCGCCGGATCGATCGATCTGTCTGTCGGGGCAATCGTCGCGCTGTCGGCGCTGGTGGCGGCCGTGACATCGTCGACGCTCGGCGTCTTCGCCATCATTCCGGCCTGCGCCGTAGGCGTGCTCTGCGGCACGATCAACGGAACGATCGTGGCCAAGGGCAAGGTGCCGTCCTTCATCGTGACGCTTGGCGCCATGGTGATCTACCGCGGCATCGTGCTGTTTTTTACCCGCGGCGCGCCTGTCTCCATCGAGGACGAGATGTTTCTGGACGTCTATTCCGGGCGTACCGCCGGCATTCCGCATTCCCTGTTGATCGCAATCGTCATGATCGTCGTCGCGGCGGTGATGTTGAACCTCACCGTGTTCGGACGCGAAGTGCGTGCTATCGGCGGGGGCGAGCGTATCGCTCTACTGACCGGCATCCGCGTCGATCGTGTGAAGATCGCGATCTTCGCCCTGCTCGGGTTCCTGTGTGGCGTGGCGGGTCTTCTGCAGAGCGCCCGTGCGATGTCGGCGACCGCCCAGCTTGGCGAGGGACTGGAGCTCGATGCCATTGCCGCAGTTGTGGTTGGCGGCACGCCGCTGACCGGTGGGATCGGCAGCCTCCAGGGAACAATCCTCGGCGCGCTGATCATAACCATCCTGTCCAACGGGATGAACATTGTCGGTGTGGATCCGTATTTCCAGAACCTCGTAAAAGGCTTGGTCCTCGTCCTCTCCGTATTCGTGACGATCGACCGAAAGAAAATAGGCATCATCAAATGAGGAGATCGAATTTCTCACCTCGGTGAAACCGCAGACAAGGCCGAAGTCACCAAAACAGTCCTCGGGCGGCATGAAGAGTGAATAAAGCGTTGTGCTCTGCATCAGGCTGCTTCCGAGCCTGCGATTGGGCTGCCAGGGTTTGCCCGGCCGGAAAGCTCGGTCACCAAGCAGTGAAGGTTGTAGAGCCGAAAGAGCTGTGGAGCGAAGTCACTTTCTTCGGGTGGATTGTTATTCTCATCGGTCTCAGTGTTTCCCCTAATTTCCCCTGGGGCCGGCCCAAGAGTGATGGCATCTTTTCGCCAGCATATGACTGTTGAGTCCCGTTCAGCCAGCTTTTGCAAAAAATAACGCATCTGGCTGGGTGCGAATTCCTTTTACAAAGCTCCGACTGCTCGCCTCACGGCCTTGATCGATCAAGTCGCCTTTTTCGTTGGCGAAGGCGCGTAGCACCGCGAGCGGCTTGTAGACAATTGCAACGGCTTCAGCCGCCGATAGACGCGCCGGCTGATTATCGTCGCGCATCTTTTGTAGATGCCGCTCAAGCTCGTCCAAGACGGCAAGTGCCGCATCCCTGAGATCCATAAATGCAGGGCTTTGGTGCAGGGGTCGGGACTTGAATGGATGCCGGTCTTAGATGGAGCTGTCTACATCACTAATGTGGCCGCAGCGTGGGCTGGGGTGCGGCGGCCGGTCGGTCTGGGGACCCTCAAGCCGCTGTCAGGAAGCCTCTGCTCACACGCAGGGATTAAGCTGCGCACCGCAACCACACGCACAGGGCATGTCGTTGGAACCCAGCGGATGGTGAGCATCCCGAGCTCGAGATGTTCGGTAGTCCTAATCGCATCGCGGATGCAATGCCATCATAAATACCTATGTGCCATGACGATACTGCGTTATGGTAGCGCCCATTCACGTCATTGGGGACCTAATGGGGCAGTTGACAACAGGAGAACGCGCTTTGGGCCTGCGCACTGACTGAAGTTATACGCCGAGGCGCAGGCTAACGCGGAAATCGCCTGCATAGAAGGATCGCAGCACTCGAAGCGCGAACGCTGGAGAAGGAAAACTCCTGATGGACCTGCTCCTCATCCTTACATATGCCGCGATCTGCTACGCGATCTTCAAGATATTCCGGATTCCGGTGAACCAGTGGACGCTTTCCACGGCTGTGCTCGGTGGAATTTTTCTAATCTCCGCCCTGCTCCTGCTGATGAGCTATAATCATCCCTATACGAGCGACGCCCGGATCTACTTTACGTCGGCGCCCATCATTCCCGTTGTTGGTGGTCAGGTCGTGGACGTGCCGGTGACGCCTAATATGCTGCTGAAGAAGGGAGATGTGCTTTTCCGCATCGATCCACGTCCCTACCAATTCGCAGTGGACCAGAAAACGGCCACGCTGGCCGAAGCCAAGCAGACGCTGCTGCAGCTGAAGGCGGCACTCGATGCCGCTACTGCAGCCGTGACCGGTGCCGAAGCTTCAAGAGACAGCTCGTTGCAAGCCTTTCAGAAATTCCAGCAGTCGAACGAAAACTCAAGGTCGAGCGGCAAGGGAGCCGTCTATTCCGAACTCCAAGTCGAGAACCGGCGAGGCATCTACCTGACCTCGGAGGCGGCCGTCGACACGGCGCGCGCTCAGGCCGCACAGGCAAGGCTCGCTTATGAATCCGAAATAAACGGCATGAACCCCACTGTTGCGCGGCTGCAGGCCGAGTTGAGCAATGCCGAATACGACCTCGACCAGACGACGGTCCGCGCGCCGAGCGCCGGCTACGTCACGCAGGTCTTTCTCCGGCCCGGCATGATGGCAAATCCGCTCCCCTTGCGGCCCGTCATGGTATTCATCAATCATGACGATCAGATGCTGGCTGCGGCTTTCATCCAGAATTCGCTCCAGCGCGTTCGGGTTGGCGACGATGCCGAGGTGGCATTCAAAGCAGTCCCCGGTAAGATATTCAAAGCGCGCGTGCAGAGCATCATCGATGTCATGGCCCAGGGCCAATTGCAGCCGACCGGCTCTCTGATCGACCCGCAATCACCTGAACGCATCCCGGCCGGCCAGACGCTGGCACAAATCGAGCTGCTCGAACCTACCGACCAGTATCAATTGCCCGGCGGCGTGGTCGCCGAGGTCGCCGTCTACACTGATCACTGGCACCACGTCGCAATTCTCAGAAAGGTGCTTCTGCGAATGAGCAGCTGGATGAACTACGTGTTTCTCGAACACTGACCTGAACCTTAGGAACTACCAGAAATCCGGATACCCGGCGGCGGGAAGGAACCCCCACGGAAAAGCGATAGGAGCTCGCGTGATAGGCAGTAGTCCGATGTTGCGTGGCCTGGCTGGCTTCGATCGCAATGGGCTCCGTCACGACATTCCAGCGGGGCTTTCAATTGCCGCCGTCGGATTGCCGAGCGCCATCGCCTATTCCAGAAAGCGCCCTCTCGAGATCTACCCCACGAACCACGGCTACATTGCCCTTACAGGGCTTTGGTGCAGGGATCGGGACTTGAATGGATGCCGGTCTTTGATGGAGCTGTCTACGCGGTAGTTGCTTTGCAGCGGACGGATTTCGGGCGTGCGCAGGCGAGCATGCGGTTGAGCACGGCGCAGGCGATGGCAACTTCTGTCTGTTGGGCGTGAAACGAGCGGGCCCGCAGGCGCCGACCGATGATGGCTTTGTACCGTCCGTTTGCGGTCTCGACGAGAGATCGTCTGACGACCTGTTCGCTCTGATAACGGCTCTCGGCTGGGCGGTTGACCAACCCTCATTCGCGCCGCGGGCGGATCATCTCGTTCACCTGATTACGAGCGCCATCCTGACAAATCCGCCTGGCAACGATGTTAAAAAGGGAACGCGTTGAAACAGATCGGTTTCGGATGGCAGCAATGCGCCCTCATCTCGCCCGTTGACTACACGCAGCTCCCCATTTCAAACCTGACTTCCTCCACCAACGCTGGCAATGCGCGGAGATGGGTTTCAGGAATATTCAGTGAAGGACCGAATTGACGCAGCGCATGATTACGAGGTGAACCTGAAAGCTGAAATCGAAATAATGGCGTTGCATGACAAGCTGAATCAGATGCGCTCAACTGAATTGAAAGCGCTTGTAGAAAAGCAGCTGCAGCAAGACCTCCTTGCCAAACTTGTCGTCGGCCGGACTGGCTAAGCATCTTATCTGTGACCGATCAAGTTGCTGATCTGCTTGAATTGGCAGTCGGCTCTTACTATATCTCATACTATGGCGATGCTTTTGTGCAGGGTTTCCAGTCGCTGCCAAGAACGCCCCGACCGAAAGGAGGACGTGATGTCTTCCGCAATTACCACCCAAAATCTGACTGACGACAACATGAACATGCTGCATGGCGTTTTGAGCGATGCCGGCTATACGGACGATATACTTCTTACACAGCCTCAGGGCTTCAACCTCGCAACCAAGCTGATGATCCGCCTCTTTAGAGAGGGAATGACGGCTCCCGCCGACCTTACCATCCAGCTTGATCGACACTTCGGGATACCCGAGGAAGAGGCCGCTGCTTACGCCGGTCCACTTCCTCGCTTTGCAATCCAAGGTCTTCCGGCAGACCTTCGTCGTACGGTATTGCCGGGCAAGGGTATTTCCACAGTGACCGACGAAAGCAAAACAAGCCACTGGCAAGCCAGACATTCGGGTTCGCTGGCGCCCAAGACTGGCAAGTACCTTGGGGACAACCCATACAATCCCAAGAATGATCCTGTGCACTTCACGCTCTGGAGAGAAGCCTACTTCAAGGCACAGAACCAGATCGATCGATTCAAGCAAGAAGACGGTGGATATCGCAGCTTGTAACCACCTGCGCCATCCACAGGGAACCCGACTTATGACAATTCCGCTCCATCACGGAAAGCGCGCGGTCCTCTGGATCAGATTGCCCCGCATCCGCAAGGCTTTTTAGCCTACGGTAGCGGGCTGGAACGCACTGCCCGTTCGCTCGATACTTCGGTGGATTGCGCATATTGCCTCTCCTACCAGCGCATCCCGCCATCGGTTCTGACGACCTGACCCCGCAACCACTCTCCACCGACAGGCGGGGTTCTTTTTCTCCGTACGCTAGCGGACAGGAACACCGACAGACTCACTTCGTTAAAACTGTGGCCGCGCGGCAGTGTTCCAGACCCTCAACTACCAGCGATGATGCGCACCATCCTGGTACCGCGCGGCCACCATATCCCGAAACCTGTTCTGTTCTTGTAGGGCTTTTTTTGGGAGGATCGGGAGCCGACTTGACGAAACCAAAGCCGCCATTGTGGAACGCCTGAGGGCCCTTCGGGCTGCCCCTCAGTACCCGATCGATCTGTACGATATCTGCGTACCGCTTAGGGCCGCTTGGTTCACGCCGGACGAGCTTCACGTCCCCTTGACAAGTCGCGAGCAGGAGGCAGTCATCGAACTGATCAAGGGCAATAGGCTGCTCGTCACGAACCCCTTGGCGTGATCCTATGGACGCACCGGCACGGAATGGGGCTGCTATGGCTTCGAGGAAAGCAGCGCGATTACGCTCTGGTATCGGCTGAAGCATCAGCCGCTGAACTATCGCGGGCTGCCTCCGCATGGCGGGATGGCGCGATGATTGCCGAGCTGATTGTCTGTGCTTCGATGGTCGCCGTCGACGGCGACACGGTGAAGTGCCTGTTGCGCAGTCAGATTATGAGGCTTCTTGGGGAAGGTGTTCCTTTCGTCTCCGGGATAGACACGCCGGAGATCGGATCGCACGCGGAGTGCATCAAGGAACGGAAGCTGGCGTTAATCGCCAAGGGAAGGCTGAAAGAGCTTTTAGCTGAAAAGGGCTTACGGATCGAATGGAGCGTCGCGATCAACAAGACGCCGTCACACCGGCCTCTGGTGAATATCTATCGGGGCAATGATAAATCGGCAAGACGTTGTTCAAGGAAGGCTTCGCTCGAGAGTGGCGGCCGGGGCATAGAAACGACTGGTGCGATTGACTCTAGAAACCTTTGTGGGAGGGTGGGCCGATCGCAATGGTCCGGCGCGGCCCAGCCATGACCCCAGAACGATTTTCAGAATGCCTCCTGCATATCCGATGGACGAGCCGGGTCTAAGCGACACCCCGCCACCCGCAGAGAGATCGTCAGGGCAGGATCGCCCACATAATTGTGCCGAAAATGACTATGAAGCAGATTGGTACGCTAAGGAACCGGAGCATACCGATGTTGGTGTTGAGGCGCCCGACCCAGGCGAACCACCAGCCTGGCCCCTGATTTTCATCCTGCATGAGATCACTCCCATTTCTAGATCTGATCAGGAGACCGAACTCCGTCGGAGAATAACTGTTCCGCCCTTCTCACTGGCAAGGGCGCGGCAACCCCGTCGCCCGTGACGCATGTGACGAGGCCAAGCAATGAGGCTAAACCGGCGGGCTATCTCAATGCCTATCGCAACGGCTGTGTTCGATATCCTAGTGGTCATCCTGTTGCCTTGGTCGATCCTAGGCAAATTGCCCTCGCCACCGCTTCCAAGGTGGTAAAGCCAACCACGGTCGAAGAGTATCGCTTGCATACGTGGACGCATGGAGGCATCTGCGATGATTGCGGATGCACATATTGAGGCCTGTCACGCGTCGATCCATGCCCCGGCACCACTACCCTCCAACCCCCCGGCATGCCCGCCTCGGGCACCTTCAGAATGCCGATAATCTGTTCGTCCGTGAGACGGTTGCGCTTCATTCTCTGGTCCTCTCAATGGGCCAGAGCTTACTTCAAACTGGATTATTTCAACGGGGCAAGGTCACGCGCTACACATAGGAAGGTCCTACCTGCGAAAAGCATCGTGCGGCGACATTTTGCCGATTGTGGAGACAACACCCTGCTCCTGGCATCCGGATAGCTCAATCAGACTACGACGCTGAGTTACAACCAATCGAACTACGCTGTCGCCTTGCGTGCTCGCAACGGCGAAGAATGCGAATGACCAAGCAACCTTGACTGACCGGATTCGATTAGACAACCACTCCCTGGGACGTCATCGCATCGTCGCGCCGCCTAGCCGAAGATCTGAGGGTAGAAGGGGATCTAGGTAAAAGATTTTTCGCAATCCAGGCTGAGCGCCCTATGTTCTGGTCTTGAAGAAGGAGAAGGAGATGGAACATCTGAAGGAGTTTGCATCGAGCACCAATGGTGATCGATGGTTCTTAGGAACGGACGACGTTACTAATAGTGAATTCGTCCTTCACCGTGGTAACCCACCGTCGGGTGGCCATGAAACGACGATGGCTCTCACAGCATTTTTCGATCGGCGGCCATTTGGTCCCGAACGCGATGCGTTGATCATGTTGCTCGCTGACCGTACGGGCAGCCCACGGTGAAAGCGGTCAAACCCCTATCAAGCCGGCCTAATGCGGGTGCTTAGTACTTTGCCGCGGAATAGTAGGGGGAGCGCTGCTCACATTGCGGCGGCTATGAGGGATGACGCCGTACGCACCGTTCTTATCGTGCTCTGCCTCATTGGCATTGCGGCACTGCTTTATGCGTACCGTTAGGAACAGTTTTCTCATTCGACCCAATCGAGGCTTCGGGCACGCCAAACGTCTTTCACTTTGGCCTCGATGTCTTCGATTGAGAGATTATCAAAGTTGGACCAAATGGTCACAGCCATGGCTTTGACGTCTGTCGGTCGACCTCTGTTTTGTTCGGCCCGGTCGGCAAGCGCGTTGATCTCCAGCATAAGCAGTTCATCGTCTTTTTCGCTCATCTGGTCCTCCCAAGGTTAGCCCAAGGCCAGTCCGGGGCATTTCTCTATTCGGGTCGGTTGAATCCGGCTTACGTCGCCGAGGAATATAGTGGACTGTTGCCCCCTGACCGGTCTTCCACCCAATGCCGTGACTTCCTCTGTGAGGATATAGCCGACACTCTGAAGTGTGTTTGGCAAATCGGCCATCGAACGACTGTCTTCGATCGTGAGATGTCCGACCTGTTCAACCGAGTGTCTCAAATAGACGGCGTATCTAGCCATGTGGGTTTCCTTTTCTGGTTGCATCGACAGATAACGATGAACGCCAACGAGGCGCAGTGCAGTTTAACAGCATTGCCAATGCTAGGTTATTCCACGGCATCAGGCTTGTCCCCGGCAACAGGGCAATGGCCACACTCGTGAGGTGGAGAGCCGCGCTGCCGCTCCGGGGTTAGCCACCCTTCATACACGGCGTGAAAGTGGATCAGCCGAGTTTTACCGCTTCGATTTAGAGCGGCGCCGGGAAAAGCTGCAGTTTGGTGACGTAGTCATGTGTTTGAACCGCGGTTCGTCATCAAGGCTGTCGTAGGGCCTGACGTACCGACCGCATTCAGCGCAAGGGTAGACTGAACCACGTCGGTAAAGAGCGTCATTGATGTGACAATCCTCAAGCCGGCCCCTCAGGTTTCGCCGCTTTGCCATGACGATCTTCGCCATCCATCCCTCCATTGGTGACCCATGCCAGTCCTAAAAACGCACTGCATAATCAGTTTGTTCAGGCTGCAGGCCAGAGGCAAGAGGGCGTAGTGCAATGGCCGGAGATCGCCGAGGTCGAGGAAGACTGGAAAATGGATGCTAAGCCAGCAGGCCGATGCTGATGCCAACGCGAAGGCGCTCGATGCCAAGCTCAAGCAGGACGCTTTCGCCCGCGATACGCAGATCAAGGGCCAGCTTGCCGATCATGACGCCGAGATGCGGACGTACGAGGCATCGGAAAAGGTCCGGGCGATCCTGCTGGAAAGCCAACAGCGCGCCAAAACGCGCGCTCGGGAGATGCAACTTCGCGAGCTCGATATCCGCAAGAAGCAGTTGGAAGTCGAGAAGATGGACGGCCAGATCGATGCTCAGGCGCAGAAGCGAACAAGCTTGCGGCTATGGCCAGTTTGCCTCACGATTTGCCTGGTTGAGATCCCCTTTTTCGACAGTTCCAGGATAACCTTATTCGTCTCCTGGCAACGCAGATATCCCTCGTACTGCAGCCTTTCGGCATAGGTCAGAAGCTTGGGATCTACTATATTGCTGCCCACCGTCCGTCTGATCTGGCGCATAGCCTTGCTAACAGCATCGAGAAACGCTCGGCTCGAGTTTTCCATGAGGTGCCAACGGTCTGCAACTTGGTCAGCATGCGGCAAAGCCTTGGCGATCGCCTCGCCATATCCGCCGCCTCGATCGCGAGCGACGATTGATATAGACGGGCGCTCGGCGAGCCAAGCCCGAGAAGTATCCAGCGCGCAATCCGGCAACAGAGTGACGGGTCTGCGGCGCTCCAGGTCGCAAACAATCGTTCCGTAGGTTTGGCCGCGCCGAAAGGCAAAATCATCGATGCCGATGACAGTCAGTTCGTCACTCCGTTGGACGACACGCCGACGAACCACCCGCAACAGCGTATCGTTACTAACCGGCATCATAAGGCGGTTGGCGAAAGCTGCCGCTGGCCTGCCGCCTAGTGCGAGGCCAAGATGATGGATTATCGTCTCGAGTCTCTGCGTGCGCCGGCCGTAACGAGCTAAGACGCCATCATCAAATTGCTCGCAGAAAATGCGTCGCCGCACAGAACACCATCACACCAGAACCGACGCGCGAGGATAGTCAGTTCCACACGCCGACCACCGAGCGGCAGGTCCGCTAGTCGACGCACATATCGGCTTTGAACTCTTCGGCCTTGTCTCCCGCAGTCTGGACAAAGACAAAAAGGCCGACGCGATCGCAACTGGATTTGAACGTTCGCTCCGACAACTTTGACCGCATCTACTGCAAAGCCGTCTGGCGCGAGGTTCGCGTGCTGAAATCAATGGCACCTCCACTGATCCTCCAATGAATCAGCGAAAGCGTCATCTTCAACAGCAGCAAATGTGAGTCAGAGCCGAGAATTGACCCGCCTCTTAGGTATGTTTCGGGTCGGTGGTGGTGGTCAAGTTTTTGCTTTTCTCCTTTGCGGTTTTGGGTTCGTGCGCTGAGCTGTTTTTGAAGCGGAAGCTATCGTTTCCGGTTTCGAGGATGTGTGGCAGTGATGGGTAAGCCGGTCGAGCAAGGCGGTGGTCATCTTGGCGTCGCCGAAGACGCTTGCCCATTCGCTGAAGCTCAAGTTGGTGGTGATGATGACGCCGGTGCGCTCGTAGAGTTTGCTCAGTAGATGGAAGATCAATGCACCGCCTGATGCGCTGAATGGCAGGTATCCGAGTTCGTCGAGGATGACGAGATCGGAGTGGACCAGACGGCTGGCGATCTGGCCGGAGCGACCTTGGGCTTTCTCCTGCTCGAGCGCGTTGACCAGTTCGACGGTCGAGAAGAACCGAACCCGCTTATGGTGATGCTCGATGGCCTGCACGCCGATCGCGGTGGCAACATGCGTCTTGCCCGTTCCAGGGCCGCCGACCAGGACGATATTGTTGGCCTCGTTGAGAAAGTCGCAGCGATGACCCTGCTCTAGCACGCGCGTTATTCCTTCGGCCAGATTCTTCATATCGTCGGCGAGCGCCGTCAGGAGGAAAGCAAACGGTGCGGCCACAACAGAGACCACCAGCACCGTCATAGCTGCGGCGGCAGCCGCCCGGTTGCCTCCGACAGCACGTTCACATCGGCGGTAGATAGGCCAAGTCGAGAAACAAATCACTGCGGCCCACATTATTGCCGACAGGAAGGGTCAAAGGACGAGAGCCAGGGCGATTTTATGCGCCTGAGCTAATGTCGGGATAACTTACCAGCTTTATTCAGCGGCGCGGCACCCCGAACGTCATCCAGCAAGTCTCCAGCTTCATGAAGCGGATGCACGCATGATCAGACAGCTAAAGGATGCTTCCGAACAGGACCGAATAGACAATCACGGCAATCGCCAGCGTGAAGGCAAGCGATACGAACAGGCGCGTGAAATCGTACGTGTAGAAGCGAGCGGGAATGAGGCTTTTCATAGCGACCTCCTAATTCTTCGTTCTGGTTGATCTAACTACGCGGCATCCGCTGCGCTTCAGGATAGTGAGCGACTGCAACTCATGCTGACCTTGCCGAGGACGTCCACTGGAACTTGAATAGCGGCTATAATGCTGCTACCAGTTCGTCACGATTCGCACGGTGGTCGTAGCCTTAAAACTTGCAAGGTCGGCGCTGCTGGAAGTAGCCATTCGCCGGCCGCAGTTCAACAGACGCCCGTACGCGCATCCACTCTGGCCGTCTCTGCGGCCAGAGTGCCGGTAGTGGTGGTGGTAATCCATCCAGCATTGAAACGTATGATCGGTGCGGCGATAAGCCCAACGACTAGGCCAATCGCGTAGGGCTTTGTCCGTTCATGAATTTGATCGAGTGCCATGATTTTATTCCCTCTAATCAGGTTGATTATTGGGATCGTGGCGGGCCCGCGCTCGGACCAGGAAGCCAATGGGAGTCCGGATCTTTATACTGCGCTTTAAAAGACCCGATGTAAACAATCCACATAAACGTTCATTCAAAGAGGTATTCAAGTAATGATCATTGTACTGTTGGACCGAAATTAAACGTTCGATTGTCATCGATGTATATAAATGCCGAATACAAACGGCGAACATGTTTTCTGCAAACAGTTTTTCAACAATAAATCGTAGTAAAAACGGATTACTGATATGCAAAGCTATGATCTTTTTTGAGGCAAGCTTGGTTTTTTGCTTCATCAGAGGCGGTATACCGTCAAACTCACCAGTTTCGATTCCGCATCTCCAAGTGCACGGCCGCGCCGCGCCACGGCGTTCCTGTCCAGTTCTTACGAGGGCGTCAGGGATACAGGCGGAAAGCGCGCGCCCACTGGCCCCTGACATGGCCGCCGTGTCTGGACGTTGTCAACCGCGAAGGCTGGGGCGCGCCCACTGGCGACGCCGTGCCGATCGAGATCCAGAAGGCCCGGCTGAGATCGCTTTGCGTGTTGGAGTGTCCTCCATGAACCAGGACTTCCTCGCCTCCGGTCAGCTGAAGCGCGAGAAGGTCGGGCAGCTGGAGGTGGAATACCTGTACGTCAATACGTCGGCTGAGTCCGGCCGGTCCTCTTGATCGTGCAGGACATCACTGGCCCGCTGTTGCGCGCGCCGGTGCCGAGAATAGCCGGGTGGGGAGCGCATAACGGGTAGGACTAGAAGACTGCTAGGTATCTGAGCAGAAAAACGATGCCGGCGATGATCACGATGGCTTGGACGATCTGCCGGGTGCGGGCGTCGAGCGGAAGACGGTTGATGAGATAAAGAGCCAGCACGATCACGAGGAAGATGATCAGAACAGACAAGCCCACCGGCCCCAAGCTCCTTCGTCATGGCGCATAATCGCACTGGTTTAATTATGGGCATCGGTTGAGAAGGAAAGCGCTACGGCGAAAATTCCCTCTACTCCCGTCTGCAAGGCACGGCGGAACGTCTGACCGCCTGCCGCGGCTCTCCCTGATCTTCCGGCCTCACGCGCTGACTTCCATCTCTTAAGTCATCGCCCTTTTCGCCGCCTCTCCGACAGATGGGGAAACGCAGGGGGCACATTGCAATTGTTCTGTTGGTACACCAGTTGTAAGCTATCGGCAGCTTCTGAAACGGGCGCTGCCGGGTGCGGACGCCGATAGCGTTCCAGCCCCAACAAAGGAGGACGACATGTCTTCCGCCTCCATTATCTACTCCAAGGACAATCTGATGCGAGCCGCTCTTCGGTTTCGCTACATGGACTTTCTCGTCAAATCAACACCAGCACTGAGTCTGGCGTTCATTCTCTATGTCACGCTCAAGGGTGTCTTCTGGTAGCGCAGCCATTTTGGATCTGCCCACGGCAACAGCCTCGGCTGGTGCCGTGGCTGTCGATAGACCCGCAAAATCACCTCACGCTGGAATCACATTCAAGATGGAACGGACCACAGAAACTGAAATAACATTCGCCCGTCCCTTCGCTCTCAGTTCGTTGATGGTTCCCCTTGAAGCGGGGACGTACCGCCTGATTGTTGAGGAGGAAGAGATCGAGGGCCTGTCGTTTTCCGCCTTCCGGAGAACCTTGAGATACCGGCCATTACGACAGGCGTGGGCACCAGGCAGCGCCTGCGAGTTTCTATGCAGGAAATCGAAGCGGCTCTGGCGAAGGATGCCGAGCTCTAATGACCGATCGCTGACCGCTGCGATCTCGTCGGCATCGCGTGTTTACGACAAGAAGATTGAGAGTTCTCTCATGGCAATTGAATTTCACAACGGAGCCAGAAGCTATGACGAGATCTCCAGACGAGTTCGCTTCCTCGGCCATGACGGCATGTTCGAAATTCGCTTCTTCGTGGATATCGAAGTATTGGCTAAAGGACCGGGCGAGACGGCGACCCTCCTTGTCCTGCGGGCGTAGGGCGAGGCTATCGCCGGGACCGGGTCGGTGAATGTTTGCCGTTTGCACTGCCGATACGTGCAACGCCAGCGGCTTAACTGAAGCTTTACCGTCACTTCATTGCCGTGGATCGGCAGGTCCTGGAGACTGCGGTACGACCAGCCGTGCCGACTTCTGCTCTGATGTCGGCAATCTGGGCATATGCCCGAGGATGGTCCGCAAGCAGACACAACACAATCACCATCGTCGGATCGATACGGCGCATTGGCCCGGTCCCGGAGTGGATCGGGCACCATCACAGCCAGCCGCGAGAGATCGGAGGCGGGTTTTCTATCGCGAGGCTTTTTCGCCAACCAGCAGCGCGAGCTTCTGCCTCGGAGCAGAACCAACGCTCGCCGTATTGGGGTGAGATCTTGGTCTCAGCGTAAAACTTCTGGCCGGGAACGTGGTAGATGCGCTCGCCACTGTTGATGCTAACATTGCCCTTGATGTCGCAGGCGCCGCCCAGGTTCATCGTTGGGGCGAGGGAGTTGATCACGTCGACACCGACGTATCCAAGCAAGCCGGCGCCGATGATCGCCAGATAGAACGACTGCATCGTGAAGAGCGGCAATGCCTGCTTCTTCGTCTGGTATCGATGCGGCGGAAATGAACGGTGTGTCGGCATGGGGTGACGATGCTCTTTCGCCTTAAAGATGCAAGGTGAAGTTGAGCTACAGGTAAAGTGCCGGTTGGCGAAATCGCTAAAAGGCAATCAGTTCACGCCGCATAGCAATACGAGGGGAAGCCGACGCGCCCCGCCCATAGAGAACGCTGATGCATGCACCAGCGCCGTCGGCCAGGCCGGGAGGGTAGCCCGGCACCAATTCGAGGCCAACTTTATAGCAAACCGGCCTTTCGCTATAGGGTGGCGCATCAGATTATAGTTTGCAGCCCGTCACCACCCGGTGGCGGGCTTTTCATTTGGAGAGCGACCCGCTTCAGTTTGGAGCTGGTGTAGTTGGTGCGGGGTTAGCCGGCGGTGTGGTCTCAGTAGAAGCGGGGGGCGAGCCCGGAGCTGTTGCGGTCCCACCTGGTCGCTCGCGTCCGAAAAGCACCGCCAAAGCTACTATGATGATGATAACAACGACGATTCCAATGATCATGTTTCGATTCATGACTTGGTCCTCCAAAAGTTACGCGTCCGAGGCCTATTGGACAGGTAGTTGTTAGCATCTGATTGTCCATAGGCGTTCTCGATCCCGTATCTGGGTGAACCAGCCATTTCTGAATGGAGCGGAGACTCCGATTTGTCCGAGGTCAGCTCGGAAGCTGCGAGCTTAATCGCTCAGGTGTGGCGCTTAGGTCTGATCAGCGCCTCCAGATCGCCGCCGCTGACGATAGGTTCCGGCATTTGCCCGGAGTGCACGAAGACCTCGATGGCTTGGAGGTCAGCAATGTTCATCCGGCAATATTCTAAGGCTTTTTCGAAGCAGCCGAATGTCTTGTTCCGTGTCCCTGATGACCAGGAATGCACGGTTGTCGGAATGCCGACATAGTCGGAAGCGCGGTGGGGCATGGTACTTTCCGTATCGTTCTGGTGCGAACGTTACCACATGACAGAAAAATGACGGTGGCTTTGCTCTCATGATGGTTACCGATTCACTGCTGGAATACAGCCAAATAGGGCTGATCACGCGAGGTTTGTCTTCGCGGTATGAACGCAAAAGACTTGCGAAAGTTTAAGTGGGGATGGGTTCGAGGTTCGCTCCCTCTCGTCTCAGCTATGCTTCCGGCCTGGGGGTTGGGGTGACGCCTTCGCGAAGAAGCTGCTTGTATAGTGCTTCAGCCAACTGGTTGGCCTTGGTTCGACTGTTGCCGGCCTTCTTGATGATCTCTTTCGCCTGCTCGGTAGTGAGACGGTGCTTTCGTCTGAAGTATTTGAGCTCGTAAGCTTGCCCGGCGGCTACGCGTTCTCGGTCGCGACCAACGTCCTTCTTATCGTCTGCCATTGCGTCCCCTCCATTGGAGCGGAGGAACGCACGACACGTGGAATTAGTTCAGGCAGGCAAGCCCGCGCCGCCGCTCCGGGGTTAGCCATTCAGGAGAGATCATGGAAAGCATTCTGACGCTGGCGCTGATGCTCCTCGCAGTGCATTGGCTGCTCGACTACCCGCTGCAGGGTGACTTCCTCTCCAAGGCCAAACAATCAGGCCCGCTGCGCGTTTATCACCTGATCGCACATTCCGGTAGGCGCCGGCGTAGGGCTGGTCACCGGCAATGTGTGGATCGGGTTAGCGGAATGGCTGGCTCACACGATCATCGGCGAGGCAAAGGTGCAGGGCAGGACGACGTTCGCCCAGGATCAAGCCTTACACATCGCCAGGAAGGCCGTCTGGCTCGCCTACCTCCTCCTGTCCGCAACGCATGGATCGTCTATCTCGCCTTGGTGGCGTTGATGTTCTTCATGAGCTCGCTGCCTATGTGGTGGCAGCTATGACTCCCCGTGCAGAACGCGCGATCCTCGCGCTTCTCTGTGCTGTTGCTGGCGCCTGTCTCGTCTATGCCGTGTGGTCCATTTGGTAGAAAATTCATATCGCGAAATGCGACGGCCTCACCGGCCAGTAGAAATGATTTTGCTCAGGAGGCCCAGTAGAGTTTGCGTGCTCGCCAAGCGTCTTTCATCTTCTCTAGGATTTCAGCTTCGGTTCGATGCGGAAACTGAGTGTGCAGGGCTGCAGCCATGGCTAAGATAATCGACGTTATTGTTTTTTTCGGCCTTCGCCTTATCGGCAGCGCCATTGATTTGATCCGCCAACAGCGCGTCTTCGTCTTTGCTCATTCCTAAGATCCCCCATGCCAGTCCTGACAAACGCAGGCATGAGGGTTTCGCCCAAACGGTTGCGAAAGGCAAGACGGCAACAAGCAGGCTGGATAACTCCAACAAGGGATAACACCATGGCAACGATGGTCGACCTCGCGCGCACTGCGGCAGAGAAGAAGGAAGAACTCGACCGCTGGGAGAAGGGGCCGACCGAATCCGATCGTCCGGACTATGCCTACGGCCTCACGCTGTTCCTCGATTACACGACCCTCAAGAAGATGAGTCTCACCGATCGCGACTTCGACAGCGGACAGCCGGTCACCATCATGGCCCACGCGATGATCACCGAGGACCGGATCGAAATCGTCAACGGCGAAAAGAGACACTCGATCTCGCTGCAGGTCCAGAAGAGGGCCCTTGAGCAGGAGACGAAGGACGTGACCGATAAGTTCTACGCCGAAAAGGCATCGGCCTGATATCGAGGTCTGGCATGCTCGGTGTAAAGCAGCTTCGTTTTGTCGAAGAGTATCTGATTGATCTCAATGCCACCCAGGCTGCGATCCGCGCCGGGTATAGCCCAAAGACCGCATCCGAACAGGCATCGCGCCTGTTAGCGAATGTCAAGGTTGCAGAGGCCAACTGGCGCATGGACTTCGTCGCGTGACCCCGCAAACGAATTCGCACGCTCTCTCGCCAAGGTGTTTATCATCGAAGGCGGCTATTCCAACAATCCGAAGGATCCAGGCGGCGCAACGATGAAGGGTGTGACGCAGCGTGTCTATGACCAGTATCGCCGCTCGCATGGCCTGCCCCTCATGCCGGTAAGAAATATTAGCACCTCCGAGCTGGAGGCCATCTACCGCAAGAAGTACTGGGACGAGATCAAGGGCGACAAGCTGGCGCCTGGTGTCTCCTATGTCGCCTTCGACGGGTCGGTGCATTCCGGCGTCGCGCAGTCCGTCAAATGGCTGCAGCGCGCGCTTCAGGCGATGGGCCTCTATCAGGGGCTCATCGACGGTATTCTAGGGCAGGGGACGCTCTTGGCGCTCGGCGGCGTCAATGACAAGGACAGCCTGATTGCGCGCATCCTCGACCGCCGTCTGGCCTTCCTCAAGGCGCTGAAGACATGGAAGACGTTCGGCAGGGGCTGGACGGCCCGCGTCAACGGCGTGCGCGCTGTCGGGCAGGCCTGGGCAACCGGCTCCGTTGGCCTTGAGATCGAGCTGCAGCAGGCCCAGGATCAATTGACGCTCAGCACCAGCAGCGAGTTCATCGGCAAGCTTGTCGCGGGGCTCATCATCGCCAGCGCCGTGTTGACGATCGGCGGCCTTGCCTATCGCTGGTATGCGAAGCGCAAGAGGGATGAGCTGCAGGATGCTCTCGATCTGAAGGTGGCGGTCAATGCTCAAGCTGCTGCCTGAATGGCTCAAGATCGGCGCGGGAGCGGCCTTGGGCGCCGCGCTGGTCGTCTATCCCGCAATCCTCATTGGGCGCTCTGAGGGACGCCAGCAAGCCGCAACCGTCGCACTGGAAGCCGCGGTCAAACGCTTTGCCGAAAAAGGAAGATCAATGGTCAAGTCTCTTCTCTTGATGCTGCCGCTCTGTGCAATGATTTCGGGCTGCCAGACAGCGACAAAGCCGACTGCATGCGCCGGGTTCGAGAAGCTTCAGCCAAGCCTTGAGACGTCGGTCCTCATCCTCAAGACGGATCGGCGGTTTGCCAACCAGGTGGCGTCACACAATCGCTTCGGCGCCTCTCACGGCTGCTGGTAGCAAGGGCCCGGCCTCCTCGTCAGGCCGAGCCCTCCTGGTGCCGCCTCAAAGCTTGCTGAGCACGGCGGCGGCGAAATAGTCGATCGGCTTTCGCCGGTCAAGCAGGCATAGAGCATTTTGAAGGGCAGGGGCGGCGGATGACATGAACAACAATGATGCACACCGAGTTTATACGGATGCAGTGACAGCCCAGCTCGACGAGCGGGTGACCGATCTCGGGCGCCGGCAGACCGATCTTGAAGCGGAGATGCGGGCTGGGTTCAAGGGGATCGATGCCGCCGTAACGGCGCTGGCGAACGAGACGAGAGCATCGATCGCAGCTCTGTCGACGAACCTGGCAGAGCGGAACAAGCCGCAATGGCAGGCCCTCGGCGTGGCGCTGACGTTCGCGGCGATGCTCGGCGGCCTTGCTTATCTCCCAATCCGGGAGGCAACCAGCGACCTGAAGCAATCCGTCGGGATCCTCGCAGAGAAGATGGTGACGCAGAGCGAGCTTGAATGGCGCACACAGCGAAGCGCCGAGGATCGCGCCAGGGTGATGCCCAGGTACCGAGGGAAGAGCTCGATCGTGTCTTTGCCAGCTATGACCAGCGGTTCACCGATCAGCAGCGCCAAATCGACGACGTCAAGCAGGCGCAGGGCAATGTCTACGGCGCGAGGGATATCCTGCTCGACCTGAGAGAGCGGATCGACCGTATTGAACGACAGAGGCTCTCTGCGGGGCAGACAGGGCCATCGCAATAATGCGGAGATACGACCAGGGCTCGTCCAAACGTGTCAGAAATGGCGAGCCCTGTCGCAGACCACGGCGCGGACTGGTTGGACCTTATCGCTTTGCCGTGGCAGGGCGCTACGCATCAGCGTCGAGAGTCAGGTAGGCGGAAAAGGCTGCTCGTCAATGATCAACTGGCATTACGCTAACAGCTGTCGGGTGCCGGCGGGTCTGTGGGGCCCAACCATCCGAAGAGCCAAGAAAGCAGAAAAGCCAGGGCGACAGCGAGCGCTATCAAAATCCACACGCCCAAGGTACGCCGTAGAGGTCTGCCGGAATATCGATCAGGATCGCTCATTGATCACTCCCGAAGGTGTTCGGGAAACGGTGACCGCGCGGGCGCCACGACGAAGGGTCATTCATCGCTGGCGGTTAACAGGAAGACGCCGCGCGGCCATGCTGATAACCAGTCAACACCCGCAAACGTTCCAGTCAGCTAGCGTACCGACAAAAAGAGACCCCGCGTGCTTTGAGGGAGTTGCGGGGTCAGGTCGCCAGTGTGGCTGGCCGGATGCGCTTGCAGGGCGGTGCACGTGCGCAATCCACCTAAGTAACGGGCGAACGGATGCTACGTTCCCAGTCTGATAGACTTTTCGGCCAAAGAGAAGCCCCGCCGAAGCGGGGCGAGTTTGGTGTTTGCAATGTGAAATCGCAAGGTCTTCCGTTTGAGAGTGATACGGAAGAAGTCCACGAAGAATTCCCGCGAACCCCACCTTTGTAAAAAGCGAAGCTCCAAAATGTCCGGTGCGGGATCAAGGGTGGCCCGCTGTACATTTATTTGGGCTTTACGGCTTCCTTGAGCTCCTTATGGCTCAAAAGCTTGTCTCCAGGCTTGCCGTTGGGGTGACTGAACTTCATGCCCTCCTCCCTCGGCATTTCCAGCGCCTGCTTCGTATTCATGATGCCCACAGGCACCCGCTTGCCATCAACCGTGACCGTCGCCTCGACTATTTTTCGCTTCATCAGCTGTCCTCCTTAAAACAGGAAACGCCATTTGTCGGGCGCCTGTTCCGCATGGCGAAGACCGCGCGCAATTTTAAAGGAAATTCTATCGCGCAATTTGACCAGCATGCGCCGGCCGGGCGAGCGATCGCCATAGCGGATCCAGTAATCATGTTTCGCGCGGCACGTTACCATTCGCAGCATGACGGACGCGCGGGGCGGCGGCGACATGCATCACATATCGCTCTGCAGCGTCTGCGAGCGCTATCGAGGCCTCGGTTTCGCGCCAGCCTGCTTCCACCGCGCGCAAAAGGATTTCTTTTGTCACTTGATCGAAGATGCGATGGCAGTCTTCGATGCGCTGAACATCGTCCACATCATAGCTTGGCACCTTCATTCTGTTTAGGCCCTTCGGATCTGGAGTCAGTGACCATTACGGAGAGGCTTACTCAGAGGGCGAGGGCCCGCCCTACGGAAAGCGAGCCTGTCGCCCCCTGATGCGCAGGAACAACCCCAAATCCCGCAAACATGATTGGAACAAACGCAGCGCGCCCAACGGGCTGCGCCACTTCGTCCATGGTGCAAAACTATTAGATTCGTTGATGTTCCCGGTCCGGTAGCGTACCGGCTGAGCCTCAGCCGAGAAATCCGAACAGCCTCGCCAAACTGCCGAGGACGCCGGCCAGCGCAAAGAGCGTCGCCAGACCCATCAGCAGCCACATACCCAACCACGGCTCGAGCGCTGGTGTCTCTCCCCGGTTTTCAAGCCCGCCCTACCGGTAGCAAACGCAGGTTGATTTGGTTACCCATCTATCCGCGTTGTAGCTGTAGTACCGCTGCTTCTTTGTGCGGCAGGATGCCTTCCGGGGCCGGTAAAGGCTGCAGAAGGATTTCATCGACAAGAGCACGTCGCACGACGCGCCGCCACGCCCGCCCCTTTATCCGGCGGAGGGCGTGTCTCCCGCCAAACCCGGTCACCTCACGAGTTTCGAAGCGGCCGTGCAAGGCTGCCGGATATCGGTCGACGACGCGGCGAAGATCACGGGCCTAAAGCCCGAGGACATCGTGAAGGCGGCCGAATGGATCGGAATGCCGAAGGAAGGCGGGAAACGTCGGCGTGCGATGTTCTGCTACGAGAAGGGATTGATCTGGGGCAACGACAACTACCGGACCAACGGCGCGCTTGTGAACATTGCGCCGGCGACTGGCAACATTGGCCAGATGGGCGGCGGCGTCGTCCGGCTCGGCGGCCACCAGGAAGGTTATGTCCGGCCAAGTGATGTGCATGTTGGGCGGCCCGCGACCTACGTCGACCAACTTCTGATCAGCGGCAAGGGCGGCGTTCACCACATATGGGCCTGCGACCACTACAAGGCGACCTTTAACGCAATGGAGTTCAAGCGCGTCTACAAGGAGCGGACCGACAAGGTGAAGAACGCGATGTCGAGCGTCGCATACGGCGACCGCGAGGCGATGGTCGACGCCATCGTTGCGGCGATCCGCGACCGCGGCCTCTCCGCCGTCGACGTCGATATCGTCCCGGCGAAGATCGGCCAGGCCGCTCATGTCTGGCTTCCCGCGGTAACGTCCGGCGAGATGAACCTTACCTCGATGAACGGCGAACGGCGGATGCGGCTGACCGAACGCTATATGTGCGTGGGCTCTTCCTCCCCCTCCCGAGCCCGATAACTGGCCCGCCTCTCCCCAGGCGGGCCTCTCCCATCTCAGTGCTTGCCACCGCATTATGACGGGGAAGAGCGCGCATCCAGCGCTTTCAGGTCTCGCCCGCAGCGGCCCTTTCGCTTGGAACAAATCATCCAAGACTGCGATAACCCGATGAGCACCAACAGATACAACTGACGCGCGATTTGCTGCCCGGCTGGGACGTTATCGACACCTCCACCAGTCTGGTTGCCGAGATGCCACTGGGAACGCCACTCCCTCTAGTCGAGCTTGGCCGGCGACGAGAACGGCCGATTGGCGTCCACCACGAAGATGGCCAACTCATCGAGATCGGTTGTGCCGGCGTTGAACACCTCCATCGGCGTGTCGGGCCCGTGTCCGGTCCTAGTCATGCCGGCTTCAGTATAGGTCACGCCGTGGGGCGTTTTCTGACCGAGCTTGCCGGCCAGCACGTAGAATGCCTCTGATCCCGGATGCGTATGGATTGCTGTCTTGGTGCCGGGCGCTCCACCGGCGCGATTGACGCGCAGCAAATATTCATTCGCGCTGATCGGCGGAAGGGGGCCAATTTCGACGACCTTGGTTCCGCCTGCTGTGGACCCATCCTTGGGTCCGAGCGTGAACAGCCAGATCTTGTCCGCAACGTCCGCGGCAAGCGAGGTCGGGCCAGCGGCGGCCTGGGCTTGCTTCAGTGTCGGGAAATTCTCCAGCCGCCAGTACAACGGTCCGGAAGGCAGATCCTTCACCTTTTTTCAACCACCGGCTTGACGAAGAACTTGCTTTCTTCGGACGACGGGGCTGACGTCATCAGCCCAAAAGCACACAGTGAGAACATAAGTACGCTTATACGGCGCGCGCTGAGGAATCGCGGCTTCATGATTGATCCTCCCATCGATGCAACTTGTCCCGGATTGCGGTTGGGGGGCAGTCAGGATATCCGCGTGTGTCAGCCTTCAAACGATCGGGCGGTCGTGAACCGTAACCACCGCCTGCCTACCGCCAATCTCACGGTCAAATTATGATCCACTTGATAGATCGGCGCAAGTGAATGGCGGTTGGCTTATAAACCTACGCGCGCATCGCAACCTAGCCGTCGCAGCGAAGCGAGACCTCGCAGGAAGACCGGAGAGCGGATCGGTGATGATGATGCGGTCGGCCGCCATATTGCCTTGTGCCGGAAGAGCCGGAGCGCGGGTCCCAAGAGCAATAGCCGAGCGGGCGAAGAACATGCTGGCTTCCGCGCGATCGCGTGGAGGGCCGAACACGCCCTTGCCTGCAAGCTGCATCGCGCTCGGCGATTGCCTCGGCAAAAGCGCGGTAGGTATGGAGCGGGCGGCCAAGGATAGCGGTAGCCGCTCGGCATCGCTCCGTTCCGGAACCACGGCGTCGCTGACATAGCTGTCAGCCATCAGCCGCATCTCGTAAGCCATCTATTTCGGCATGATTGCCGCGAGGTTCTGCTCGAAGCCTGTGAGATCATCACCGCCATAGACGATCGGGCGGGTGAGCACATCCGACCAGATGTCAACGAGATCAGGGCCGGTCGGTGTTTCCGGCCAAGCATATTGATGGTCTCGCGAGCCCTTGTTGCCCATGCTATAGGTGTTCCTCAGAGCCTACAGCATGGAACTGGCGGCAAACAGACGGGGACCGCGCGGCACCAGCACGAGGCAAAGCCAAAAAAGCGCCCCAGCGCGCGGCCGGGGCGAGTGGAGAGTGCGAGTATGCCGCTGTAATGCGGACAGAGCCGCCGCGGTTCCGTCAACAGCCCGCCTCAAGTTCAGTCGAATAGCCCGCCTCAAGTTCAGTCGAATAGCCCCAAAAGGATTGGAAATCGATGACGATACTCAAAGCCATTCCGATCGCGCCGGCCGTCAGTAGTAGCCATACGGGCCAAATTGGCTCCCTCGGCTCCCTGAAGGATCTCCTCGGTCTCTCATTGTCCGCTCCACACGTGCGTGGTGAGAAGACTGGCACGACCAGGGCTCGTCCAAAAGGTTCAAAAATGGCGAGCCCTGTCGCATACCACGGCGTAGGCAGTTTGAACCTGAAGGGTTGCCGTGGGGTTGAATGCTGTGCTTGGGGGCTACAGCGGCTAAAACTAAAACGCAGGCAACGCCTGCTCGTCAATAATCAATTGGGATTACGCTGAGAGCTCGTTAGAGCAAGAAAGGCTCGAACTGCGGGCCGATCACACGTCGGCAAACTTCGCTGGCATATTGCCACGTCGCCATTCTCCATCGGTATTGAAAATACCCGTTCTTGGATCATCGAAGGCCTGCCCAACCTTGGGCAACTCTACGACGCGGGAGACAAGATCGAAAGTGGTACGACTAGGGCTCGTCAAAGAGTTCACAAAGCGAGCCCTGTCGCACCTAATACCGCAGGGCAGCCCCTGCAGCACTTGGAACCAGGCGGCATCACGATGAGAAAGATGGCCGCGTGGCCTACGTCTATAACAAGCTGAGTTCCGCAATGTTCCGGTGCTCGGCAAGGGTAGGCCGAAAAAAACCCGCCGAAACGGGGCACTCTGATCCAGAGGATCGCGCGGCCTTCCAAGGGCAAGGAAGGGGCGAAACAATCAGCCTCCCACACGATCCCAAATAATAAACCGCCTAGTCTATCGAATGTTCCGGCGTCTAGCGAAACTCATCAGCTCTCCTCGAACCGCCGACCGGTCGCCAAAACGGTCGATCGAGCGAACCATATGGGATGTGGCCCTCGATGGAGATACTCGTAAAACAATGCGGCCTGATCGACTTGCCTCGGTCCCAGCATCTGCTTCGCTCCACTTCAGATATTAGAGGTGAATCAGTGATTTGCGGTGCAGGCAACCCCGGAGTTTTTCAACACAATCGGCCCCAAGCGGACCTCGCACAGAAGCGGGCGTCAGGCATACGCCTCGAAAAGGAGTTCAATCATCTAGGACTTCTGGCTGGATCAATGCTGAGCCTTTCGGCGCTGCCCTTGTCCCAGTGCGCTTTGAAATTCTTGTGTACTTCGTCTACCGATAGTTCTGACTTGGCTGCCACTGCTTGTGAGGTGGGGTGATCGTCAACGTCCATAACCCCCACGATGAACAGCGAACAATCCCTGCCGATAAACCACATTTCATGCCTCAGTTCTCATTCCGCAGAGCTACGGAGACCTCTTCGAGATGCTCGATCCTGTAGGCGGCCCACGCTCGGACTGTCGTTTCATCACAGGTCATGCGGATTTTCGTAGCTAGATAATTCATCGGTTAGAGAATCCTTCTGGCAGGCCATTATTGTTGGTAACTGAGCCAAGGTCCGCAACGGGTCGAAACGAGTCATGCGCCCCGATCGGCCTGCTGATGACCAACTCTTGGCGCAAACCCGCCGAGGACATCCCCGCCAAGCTAGCTCGCCACATCGTCACCTGCGCAGAGGCCATGAATGCTCGGGACGGCCGCTGGATGATGGCAGCGGGCCTTGTGCTTGTCAGGCAGAAGCCTAGCGAAGGGTGTCATGTTCATCACGATCGAGGACGAGACCGGGCCAGCGAATGTTGTCGTTTAGCCATCGTTGTTCGAACGCCGCCGCTAAGTCGTCCTTGGCTCGTCGATGATGGCGATCAACGGTTCAGCGAGAAGGGGACGTCGTTCATCTCGTTGCTCAGCAACTCGATTGGCTGGTGGACTTCTGCCTTACCTCCATTTCGATGTCTGGTGGTGCGAGGCCGCCCCTTTCGACGCGGCCCGCGCTGATTATGCCGCAGCAGCATTCACTGTCGTTTCGGCAATTTGAGAAAGCAATTGGTCTGTTTCCTCCTCCTCGTCGAGGGTCTGAGCAAGCAGCTCCGCCACTTCATCGAGGCCAAGTGTCTTCGCCCAGGTTACCATCGTGCCATATCGACTGATCTCGTAATGCTCGACGGCTTGTGCGCCAGCCAGGAGGCCAGGGTCCAGTGCGTCGGTTCCATCCAACTCCTCCATCACTTCCTTGCCTTCAGCAATGATGCCAAGGATGGCGTTGCAGGTCTTTTGCTCGGCAGGCTTTCCGATCAATTCAAAGGCTTGCTCCAGCCGTTGAACATGATCCTCGGTTTGGTCGCGATGTGTCTCGAAGGCCACCTTGAGGTCCGGGGACTGCGCCGCATCAGCCATCTTAGGGAGAGCGTTGAGGATTTGCTTCTCGGCGAAGTAAATGTCCTTCATGGTTTCATAGAGGAGGTCGTTCAGGTGTTTTGAGGGTGCCATATTCGTGTTCCTTTATTAGAATTAGGGATTTCTTGCTACGGGATGCTGCTGGACCGCCGTCGAGCGTACGATACCTGCGACGCCTCCGAACCAACCGGCGAGTGCTCCTAGAACTAGCGCCACGAAGCCAAGTAGTGCGCCTCGTGAAACGACGGTTGCCGTTGTCTGAGCAGCGTCCAATGCCTGCCGCTTTGCTTCGTCCACGGAGTCCGAATAGCTTTTCTGGTATTCGTCGACCTTAGCTCTGGCGTGGTCGACAGGGATGTTTTGTGCCTTGGCGAGGGCGTCTGCGGCCCTGGTTTTAGCTTCGTCGACCTTGGACTGATCGCCAGTCACGACAGCCCGCATTGCCGCCATGGCCGCATTCTGAAGTGCTTGTGGGTCGTTTCCACCGCTGGCATCACGAATTTGCCGCTCGATGTTGCCCATTGGGTCGGTGGAGGCGGCAATTGACGGGGCAGCCGTCGATGCCACCGATGCGGCCGTCTGGCCGACACCGCCGACGATACTCGACAGACCGCTGAAGGCACCCCCGACAAGAGCGCCAACCGAGGTAGTCAGCAGATAAAGCACGACGAGCGTCGTTAGGCCCCAGGCAGCCACGCCATGGAACCCGCCCGTAGATTTGTCCGGCCGCCCGGACACTTGGCTCGACACGTATCCGCCGATATAGGCAGCGACTATCCCAGCGGCGACAAACCAGAGCCCGCCGATGATGGAAAAAGTTGACGCTGCGGGATTGTCCGAAGTTGCAGGATCAAGAACTGCGGCCCCAATTCCGACGCCTAGCAGATTGAGCAGGAACTGGGTGGAAAGTGCCAGGATTACGCCCGCAAAGATCGCACCCCACGATATCTTATGGTGGGAGGCGGTAACGCGAGGGTCTGCTACATAGTCGGCATCTCGTGGCAATCGCGAGGTGGCGGGCTGGGACATCGTCCATTTCCTTTGTAAGGGCGCAGAGTTACCGCGCGGTTTGTTGTCGGACTCAAAGTCCGAAAAGTTCGCCGTAGGGCCTCGGTCGCCTGTCAAGCTTGGGTGCGGCAACGACATGGAGCCGCAGCCGTGTGATCGCTAACAACCTCGACGACCAATAGTTCCGCCCGAGAGTGGACAATAATTCAGATAAAGCTAATCTTCTACCGCTGCTTCAATCGGTCGACAGAAGCGGAGAACGGTCAGACGGCATGAGCAGGTTCAAAGACAAGCTCGTTAGCGGGATGGTCAAAAACGGCTACACCCCGAAGTTTGCGGAAAAGACCTTCAGTCAATTGGAAGGTTTCGGCAGCTATGGTTTCCCCGAGAGCCACGCGCCTCCTTCGTGTTGATCGCCTATGCCTCGAACTACATCAAGTGCCACCACCCAGATGTGTTTTGTGCTGCGCTCCTGAATTCGCAGCCCATGGGCTTCTATGCGCCTGCGCAGATCGTCCGCGACGCCCGCGAGCATGGCGTCGAGGTCTGGCCGGTTTGCGTCAATCGGTCCCGGTGGGATTGCCGCTGGAGCCCATCGACGGCTCGGACAGGCACGCCGTCCGGCTTGGCATGCGAATGGTGAGCGGGCTTGCGACCGCCGATGCTGCCCGGATCGTGGCCGCTCGCGCGGATCGACACTTTGACAGCGTCGACGACATGTGGCGGCGTTCGAGTGTTCCTGCTGCCTCTTTGGTCGAGCTAGCCGAGGCGGACGCCTTCCTGCCGTCGCTCCGGCTTCAGCGGCGTGATGCACTTTGGGCGATCAAAGCGCTCCGTGACGAGCCACTGCCCTTGTTTGCGGCAGCAGCCGAACGGGAGGCAAGGATGATTGCCGAGCAACAGGAGCCTGAGGTTGAACTCCGGCAGATGACGGCCGGTCATAACGTCGTCGAGGACTATAGTCACACCGGGTTGACGCTACGCGAACATCCGATCAGCTTTCTACGGCGCGATCTCGCGGAGCGTCGGATCGTCACCTCCGCCGAAGCGATGTCAGCTCGCGATGGCTGTTGGTTGATGGCCGCCGGTTTGGTGCTTGTGCGGCAACGGCCAGGGTCCGCAAAGGGTGTGATATTCATCACACTCGAAGACGAGACGCTTGAGGCATCGATGATGGCAATCAATGGACGCATCCGGCGGGAAGGAGACGTTGTTCATCTCGTCGCACAGCAGCTGTTATGGCGGAGGCCATGTAGGAGGTCGAAGCTGCTCTACTAATTTTATCGATCACTCGCGAACTCCACCGATGATATTTCGACCGACCAGTCCAGTTCCTGCGGTGTCAATTTTTCCGGCAAAGTCTGCAGGCCTCTATATTGGTTCAGCGCCCAACAGTCGTCGTAGGTGCCGCCAGGCGCGATAATTTTATTGCTCGTGAGATAATCGGAATAAGACTCACACAAGTGGTTAGGCAGCGAGTCTGCGAGAAACGCCGACCGCCCTTCAAATGCTTGATCCAGGATACCGGATCAGTTGAGGTGAAATACTTCAGCTAAAAACCTCTTGACGGCTGCTTGTGCCGCCTCAGCCGCGACTTTGTCGTAACCCACGGTCGAACCGAGTGCGACACAAGCATCATCGTAGCTGAAGGGCTTGCCAGTCTCGACGTTCAGTATCTTGCCGTCTTCTTCGCGGCGCTGACA
>NZ_JBNDHT010000021.1:0-63601 GCF_056755115.1 Rhizobium sp. SVR5-2C
CTGTTGGCCTATCTCGTCCTCGAAACTGTCATTGTGTCGTTCTATCTGATCGCGCTCCCCTATCTCTACCATATACCGCGCCTGGGAACGGCGCTGACGATATTCACGATCGCCCTGCCCTTCGTCCTCGCCGTCGGTGCTTTAGGACTGGTCCTCGCCGGGCTGCTTCGCGATCCGCTAACGGTGCAACTCGTCTCAGCCGCCCTCGGCATACCGTTCCTGTTTCTGGCTGGCTTTTCCTGGCCGACGGAAGCGATCCCGCCCTTCCTTCACGCCGTTGCGGTATTGCTGCCGAGCACTTCCGCCATCAATGGAATCGTCGCCGTGGCCCAATTGGGCGCGTCCATCCGGGACGTACGCGAACCCTTCCTGACTTTGTGGATACTGGCCCTGTGCTACAGCGCAATCGCCGTTCTCCTCGAGCGCAGGACCGGACGGAAGGACACCACGTCATGACCGGCGGCGCCGCCGCAAGGGCAACAACGCCGAAGCCGGTCGAAATTCGGATGGGCGCGCCATGAATATTACCCTTTGGACCGATCCGATCGTTCAGCTATTCGCTCTGGCTGTTATAGGCTTGCTGATCAGCCGACTCATGCTTCGTCGGCATCCTGTCTGGAGGCTGACCGCCCACATCGTTTTCCTGATCGCATTGACGGCCCTGCTGCTTTACCACGGTATCGAACCATATGCGCCTGATACCCATGCCGGAGATGTGTCACGGCGCGTCTTCATTGGCGTCGCCAAAGCCGTCTGGTGGATCGGGGGCGCAATGGTACTGATCAGCTCGGTTCGCCTCTTCCTGATTTTTGAGCGAAGACCACGCGAAGCCCGCCTCCTTCAGGATTTGGTCGTCGGGCTCATTTACCTGGGAACAGCCCTTTCCATCATTGCATATGTCTTCAGCGTCCCAGTCGGCACATTGATCGCTACCTCGGGCACATCCTCGGCCTCGCATTGCAGAGCACGCTGAGCGATGTGTTCTCGGGCATCGCAATGAATCTGGGGCGTCCGTACTCCGTTGCGGATTGGATCGTGCTTGACGACGGCGTCGAGGGACGTGTCATCGAAACGAATTGGCGAGCGACGCATCTCCTTAACGGTACGAACGACCTCGTCGCCATTCCGAATAGCCGGCTGGCGAAAGCGAATCTTACCAACCTCAGCAGTCCGGACGAGAGCCATGACATCTCGATCAAGATAAGACTAGCGCCAGCACCGCCGGCCACTATCGAGGAGGTCATGCGGACGGTTTTGTTCAGCTCGAACAACATTCTCAAATCGCACGCGCCATCGGTGACCATCAAGGGCATCGACGGTCAAGCCGTTGAGGTGGAGCTAAGTTGCCGGGTGAGAGACATGGCGCATATTCCGGTTGCCACTAACGAGGTCTACGATCTCACATTTCGGCATTGCAAGGCGGCAGGACTGCCGTTGGCGATGCCTGTACCAGTCGGCGTCGCCCACGAGCAGGATCCCGGCTACCCGCAGCATCCCAGCACGGCCTGGCGTCTACGGAATGCAATACCACTCTTTTGGACCTTGACGGAGGACGAGAAAGAGACGCTTGCCGCGAGCATGACGCGCCAGACCTATCGCAAGGACGCGATCATCGTCGAACAGGGTTCCAAGCTCACCTCCCTGATGCTGATACGAAGCGGTGTCGTCGCGATGACGCGAAAAGACGACGACCGGGAGATCGAGCTTATGCGCCTTTCGCCAGGCGACTGCCTGGGAGAAGAGGGAATGTTGACGGGTGCGTCGGCACCGGGGAGCGTCAAAGCGCTGACATTCGTCGTCGCCTACGAAATCAAGCAGGATCGGCTCGCCGCACTCATGCATGATCGCCCTGCCCTCGCCGACGAACTGGGGCTCATCCTCTCGCGGCGCCTTGAGGCCGAAGGCCCCAAAACGACCGAGCCCCTTGCACGCGACACGGAAGCGACGACATTTGCCGCTCGGATCCGACAAATCTTCCAGCTGTCTTAATCGGAGGTGGAACCGACGCGCGCCGGTGTCGATCCAAAGCGGCCCCGCTATGATGAGTTCAATCCCGCCTATCCCAAGAGGTGTTCAGGGCGGGCAGATAATAGCTAGCCAGATTCATACTTTTCATCTGCAATCGACTGCTTTTCCACTCCGCTTATTCCGTAGAATAGAAATCCTCCTCCCGTGCGTTCAGCATCGCGGCCAGTGTACGCAAGCCAGTGTCGAGCTGATCCATTGTTGGAGCGGCCAATGCCAACCTTACCGCGTTCGGTGCATGGCCGGACGTGACGGCGAAGGTCGTCGAAGGCGTCAAGGCAATGTCGCGCCTTGCTGCGGCTGCGACGAAAGTCTGCGAGCGCCAGTGCGCTGGCAGCGTCAGCCATAGATGATAGCATTTTTGGTTGGCCTGGATTTCGAATCCTGAAAGCCGATCAACAGCCAACCTCTGACGCGCCTGCGCATCGAGCCGCTTCAGTCTTGCAAGCTCGGCAACGGTGCCGTCCTCAATCATTCGCTGTGCGGCTGCAAAGGCAAATCCTGACGCGGTCCATCCCCCGGAACGCACCGAGGTCATCACGGTTTCACGCAACCGCAGTGGCGGCACGACAAAGCCGAGCGTCAGACCGGGCGCGGCCTTCTTGGAGAGGCTGTCGATGACAATGCAGGAGTCAGGCGCCAGTGCGGCAAGCGGCGGCTCATCATCGAGGAAGCCGTAGACATTGTCCTCGATAACCGGAAGGTTCAGTTTTTCGACAACCCGCAGGAGATCGGTGCGGCGCGCATTGGACATCGTTACGCCCAGCGGATTGTGTATCGCCGGCTGGATGTAGATCGCTGAGAGATGCGCCTCATTGTGGACCTTTTCCACCGAGTCAGGCCGCACCCCTCCTTCGTCCATCGCCAGCGGCACCAGTGTAATGCCCAGCCTGGCGGCGATGCCCTTGATGAAGGGATAGGTCAAAGCCTCCACGCCGCAGCGGCCGCCCGTGGGAACCACTGCGGCGAGCGCTGCGGCGATGCTCTGGCGTCCGTTGCCGGTGAAGACGAGTTGATCGGCGTCCGGTGACCATGCCTTTTGGGATAGGTATGTGGCTCCGATGCTTCGCATCGCCGGTGATCCGACGCTGGTCGCCTGTCTCAATGCCAGATCCAATGCGGCAGGTTTCTCCAGGCCATCCAGGCTCTTTGCGATGAGCGCGGTCTGCTCGGGAAGCATCGGATAATTGAACTCGAAGTCGATCCGGATGCCGCGGGGTTCACCAGGCGCTGTCACACCGCGTTTGGCGTCGCCGGAGATGAACGTGCCCCGGCCTACTTCGCCGACCACGATGCCGCGCCGCAATAGCTCGGCATAGACGCGGCTCGCCGTCGAAACGGCGATCTTTCGCTCGTAGGCAAAGCTTCGCTGCGGAGGCAGGCGGTCGCCCGGCCTAAGCGTGCCGTCGGCTATCTCCGCGGCGATAACGTCAGCGAGCTTCAGATATTCAGACTTCGACATAATTGCACCGAGATCAATGTTTTGATTGAACCGAGACATTATTGAAGCATACTGTCTGCGTCAACCGGATTGCTCCGGGCATTACTAAGACCTGCGAGCAATGTGCACGCGGCCGCGCTTGACAAGCGCTGGCACCGACGGCGTCGCATTGCCGCGGCGTAACTACTGGAGACCAGAAATGTCTGCAACCGTTTCAACGACCGTCCGGCCTGCGGGAGCCAAGAGCCCCCACGCAAGTCTTTGGATACTCAGCACCCATTGGGAGAGGATTGCGCGCTTTTTCGTCCGCCGCGCCGCCATTGCAAGGCTTCGCGAGCTCGACGACGACGCACTAAAGGACATTGGCCTCGCGCGTTCCGAGATCGAAGCGGCGGCGCACGGCCTCATGCCGGGCGAGGATATGATCATGGCTGCGCCGGAACTGATGACTGCTTCCGCATCTGAAAGTAGGTCCTCACTTAGACGATTATACAGGTGATGTAGCGCGGCCTCGATGCGATTGCGCTCACGAACATCGACGAGCGAGGCCTTTCCCAACAGCAAGTTTCATTGCGCGGGCAGGGTCCGAGCCGTCGCGGTTCCCGCACGATAGGAGGGAGAACATGAACAGCAAAGCATATGCTATGAAGTTAGGTCGACGCGATTTCCTGGCGTCGACGGTCGCTGGTGCAGTCGCATTGAGCGTCCCAATGACCGCAAACGCCAAGCCGGGCGTCGCGGCTACTGATCCGAAGATCCGCCCATTCACCTTCCACGCGTCGAAAGAGCAGCTTGCCGACCTGCGCTCCCGCATTCTGGCGGCGAAGTGGCCTGAGCGCGAGACAGTGCCAGACGCAACGCAGGGCGTGAACCTTGCGACGATGAAGAAGCTTGCCGACTACTGGGCACATCATCACGACTGGAGCAAGGCAGAGGCCGGCATCAATCTCTGGCCAAACTATATCACCGAGATTGACGGGCTCGACATCCACTTCATCCACGTGCGGTCGAAGCACGCGAACGCGCTACCGGTGATCATCACCCATGGCTGGCCGGGGTCGATCATCGAGCAACTCAAGATCATCGGTCCCCTCACCAATCCGACTGCGCACGGCGGCACCGAAGTGGATGCGTTCGATGTTGTCATCCCTTCGCTTCCCGGCTACGGCTTCTCGGGCAAGCCGACCGTCACCGGATGGGACCCCCAGCATATCGCTCGAGCATGGGTCGAACTGATGGAACGTCTCGGCTATACGCGCTACGTCGCCCAGGGCGGGGACTGGGGCAATGCAGTCACCGAGCAGATGGCGCTCCTCAGGCCGGCCGGGTTGATCGGCGTTCACACCAACATGCCGGCGACGATTCCGGACGAGATCGCCAAAACGCTCCCCGACGGCCCTGCCCCGGCCGGCCTCTCCACCGACGAACTTTACGCCTGGAAGCAGCTTTCGTTCTTCTACAAACACGGTCTCGGCTATGCCCAGGAAATGGCAAACCGGCCGCAGACCCTCTATGCGCTGACGGATTCTCCGGTCGGCCTGGCGGCTTGGATGCTTGACCATGACGATCGAAGCCGTGACTTGATCACGCGCGTCTTCGACGGCGCGCATGAAGGGCTAACGCGGGACGACATCCTCGACAACATCACGCTCTACTGGCTGACGAACACTGCCGTCTCATCGGCGCGTCTTTACTGGGAAAGCAAGCTCGCCTTCTTCCAACCGAAGGGCGTCGAACTGCCGATGGGCGTCAGCGCGTTCCCGGACGAGATATACACGGCACCGGAAAGCTGGGCCCGCAAGGCCTATCCAAATCTCGTCCACTACAACCGGCTCCCCAAGGGTGGGCATTTCGCCGCCTGGGAGCAGCCCCAGGCCTTTAGCGAAGAGCTGCGAGCGACCTTCCACTCGCTGCGTTGAGCAAGTTTCACATGCTGCACGACGGCAAGCCGAAGGCGCGGAGCACTCGACAAGCGCTCTTGCCGACGGCGTCCCATTGCCTGGAGCAACCATCGGAGACAGGAAAATGTCTGCAAGCAATTCAACCAACGTTCGCCTCAAGGGGACATATGGGTCTGGCCCTTGGGTGAGGATTGCGCGCTATTTTGTTCGTCGCGCCGCCATTGCAAGACTTCGCGAACTTGACGACGCATTGAGGGACATTGGTCTTGCGCCGTCCGAGATTGAAGCGGCAGTCTGCGGCATCGCCGCACGCAAGCGGCCGAGCTTATGATGATAACCTCCTCATCAGTTGCTCCGGATCTGACGATTGCCACGATCCTCGTCGCCTTCGCAGGCGTCTTCCTGATCTGCCTCATGAAGGGTGCGTTCGGCGGCGGCTTTTCCATTATCGGCATTCCCTTGCTGTCGATCGTGATGGATCCGGTCACTGCCGGCGGACTGCTCGCGCCCCTATTCGTGGTCATGGATCTTTACGCTCTGCGCTACTGGAAGCGATCGACGTGGTCGAAGCCCGATCTGCTGCTGCTACTGCCGGGGCTCCTCTTCGGTATCGGGTTCGGCTACCTCCTGTTTCGCGTCCTCGACCATCGCGCCATCGCGATGGTGATGGCTGCGACCACCCTGATCTTTGTCGGCCTCTGGTTCGTGAAGGGCGCAGAGGTCGTAACGCGGCCGCGCTCGACGCCGAAAGCGATCGCCGCCGGCCTTGCCTCGGGGATTACCACGATGGTGGCGCATTCGGGCGGTCCGCCGCTTGCGATGTATCTCCTGCCGCTCGGCCTCAGCAAGGAGGTCTACGCGGGAACGACGAGTCTGTTTTTCACCGTCGGTAACGCGACCAAGGCGGTGCCGTGGCTGCTGCTGGTGAAGCCGACTGCCGAGCTATGGATGTTGATGGTGATCTGTCTGTTCGCCGTTCCAAGCGGCGTGTCGCTGGGCTGGAAACTCCATGGAATGCTCGACCAGCGTCAGATTTATCGCGCCTGCTACGGGCTCTTGGTGGTCACCGCGATGAAATTGTTGTGGGACGGCGTATCGGGATTCGTCGCATGAGCGCCAACAGCAGCTTCCAGTTTGCCTGTGTCGGTAGGAGTGTCAAATGACAATGGCTGCATCGACATCGACCTGGTTACGCCTATGGCACTGGCGCGACGCGCTTTCGCCCCTGCCGCTTTGCATCACTTGGCCTCCGTTGGGTTTTGCGGGTATAGCTCCGGCGAGTTCGTATAACCGGCGTGCCAAGGCATAGGCAGGCGGCTTCCATCGCACAAGTGATCGACCCGGCGGACATATCCGCCGGGCCTTTTCTGTTCAGCTAATCCAATGCTGGCGCACCGAGCGCGACGTGGCCCGACGTTAGACAAGCGCTTTGCCGACCGATGCACCGCCGTCGACGAACAACGTCTGACCGGTGATGAAACCCGCATCCTCTGAGAGAAGGAAGGTCACGGCTGCCGCCAGCTCGTTCGGCTTTCCAAGCCGCCTCAGCGGTACCATCGACAGGAAGCGCTTTTCTGCCTCGCTGCCGGCAGGCGTGTTTTCTCGAAACATTTCGGTTTCGGTTGGTCCCGGTGCGACGGCATTGACGGTGATGTTGTGTTGCGCCAATTCCAGCGCCCACGTGCGCGTGAAGCTGATGATCGCGCTCTTGGCGGCCGCATAGGCGGTGCGGTCAGTCACGCCGAGGACAACCAGACTGGAGAGATTGACGATGCGCCCCCAGCCTTTTTCCCGCATCGTCGGCAGGAGCGCCTGCACCGTTTGCACCGTGGGCGTGAGATTGAGGCGGAACGCGTTGTCGAGATCGTCCAGTGCAAGCGCGCTGAGCGGAGCAAGCTTGATGAAGCCGACATTGTTGACGATGCCGTCGAAGGAGTGGCGATCGGCAAGGCTGGCCAGCATGGATGCGGTCGCCTGGCGGTCGGTGAGGTCGACGGATACGAGCGTGCCCGGAAAGGCGGGGTCATCGGCGCGGCGGGCAAGGCCGACCACATGGTGGCCGGCATCTGCCAGACGATGGGAAATGGCACGGCCGATGCCCTTGCTGGCGCCGGTGACGAGGAAGGTTCTCTTGGACATGGAAGCTCCGGAATTTATGTTGTTGCTATGTGCATCGGAAAATCGGCATGGCTCCGTCGCCCGGCGTGCTTGCGCCGGTGCGTGGTGGCAGAAATCGTAGAGGATAAGGTGTCGCCTAGCCGACCGTGTCGCCGATCATGGAGGGCCGGTCATGACCGCACTCCTTCCGGCATGGGCCACGGCTGGCCAAGCAGGGTCAACGCCGGTGCGACAAGCCCGTAGAGAAGCTCCCGCTCCGGGCGTATTCGGGCCAGCACGCGCAGCCCCATGAGCATGCCAAGCAGGTGGCGGCCGAGGATGGCCGGCGGCTGCCCAGCCGGTATCTCGCCGGTGCATTGCCCGGCGGCCACCGAACGGACGAAGAAATCTTCGATCATCCGCGTCTCATTCGCAACAAGGTGCCGCAGTTCCGGGTCCGACGGGGTAGCCTCGATGGCGCTGTTCACCAACATGCAGCCACGATGTTCCGGGTCGGCCAGGGAACGCTCCAACACCTCGACGAAGAATTGCCGCACCGCCACCGCTGGCGAATACGCCTCTTCGAGGCGGTCAATGCGCTCCCGCAAGGTCTGATCGAGATAGTGATCGAGTGTCTGCAGAAACAGCGCCCGCTTGTCGCCGAACGCATTGTAGAGACTTGCATGCGTGAGGCCCATCACCTGCGTCAGATCACGGGTCGTCGTCGCCTCGTAGCCTTTGGCCCAGAAGACATCTGCCGCCCGTTCCAGCACGTGGGTCTCGTCGAACTCTCGAGGCCGCGCCATATTCCTTGATCCTTGCAACCGCAGAAAATTATTTTAGATCATCCGCTCTAATTTGAAATAGAGCATCTGCTCCAATACTGCAAGCCCGATTCCGCCCCTGCCCTGTTCCATGGATATCCCGCGTTCCTGACGAGTTTCACGGAGAGACGGCTAGCTGTTTTGTCCGAAAATCTCGAAGCTCCATTTGGAGATGAATGGCCCGCAATGGGGACAGGACGAAATGTCGAAGGCGAACGCCTCTGGCAGGTTCGAAGAGCACACTTGAGGGCTTCCGCTTTTTGCCTATTGCGGGCACGAACTAACCGTTGCGTTAGCGACCAGCCCACTTTTATTGTTGATCTGTCGTGGATCGATAGGTGCCGATCTGCGATCTGGTTTTGCCTTGTGGCGCCAAGAATGTCCAACCGGCACGCTGTTACGAGGCGACGATCATGCCAACGCGTTATCAGTCGAGGGCCGACCCGTTCGACGCCATCATGCCGAATGTCATTCCACCGGCGGCTTTGGTGCAGGGATCGGGACTTGAATGGATGCCGGTCTTTGATGGAGCTGTCTACGCGGTAGTTTCTTTGCAGCGGACGGATTTCGGGCGTGCGCAGGCGAGCATGCGGTTGAGCACGGCGCAGGCGATGACAACTTCTGTCTGTTGGGCGTGAAACGAGCGGGCCCGCAGGCGCCGACCGACGATGGCTCTGTACCGTCCTATTGCGGTCTCGACGAGAGATCGTCTGCCATAACCGTTGGAAGCCTGCCATTTCATCCGGCCGTCTCTGCGGATTGCGGCGATATGCAGGTCCCCTCGGGGCTGGCCGCCGCGGGTCCTGCGTTTTGGCGCTTACCAGGTCGACAGGGCTTCCGGTGTCAGCCACAAGGTCAGGCTGCCTCGCCGACGAAGTCCAGCCTCATACTCCTTCCAGTTCGTCACCCTGAATTTCATCTTCTCGATGTCGATGGCGACGGGAGGTGTTGTGTTTGAAGGGCATGGCGGCGCTAAAATGGTTATTGAGGTTGCCGATCGCCTAAACCAAGATCAATGAAGGATCTGTGCACCAATACTACGGTTAATCAGATCAGCCGGGGTCGTGTCGGCCTCAACATCGTGGCTAAACGGCGCTCGCCAACTTGCAGGGCGCGTTCGTTGATCCGCAGTAGAGACGAGCCGGAACGATTTGCATGGGAGATCGCGGCTTTATCGTCGTCGATGATCCCGATGTTCATTGGTCGCGATCGCCTGTTCCAATCCGTCCGCGTCGTGCTCGCCTAAGCGCTGGCACCAGAACATCGTTGTCAGCTGATCCAGATGCTCGCGCATCGCCTGTTCGGCGCGATCGGGGTCACGCGCTGCAATGCCATCATAGATAGCGCGATGGGCTTCGTAGGCCCTCTGCTCCTGACCATCGGCAGCCAGCGTTACAATACGCTGCTCCTTCAGCCATTCCGAAATCTGGTCATGCAAGGCGACAAAGACGAGGTTGCGGGCGATACGGGCGAGTTCGAAGTGAAAGGCTATGTCTGTGCTGGTGAACCCGTCGCGATCGCCGATCGCCAGCCGGTTGGCTTCCAGCGCCTCACCCAACGAGTCTAGATCTTCAGGCGTCGCAGTGCGTGCCGCTTCGCGCGCAAGGCCGACCTCGAAGAACATACGGGCACCCTGGAATGAACGCTGGCCCTCCTCGGTCGATAGCATCTGTCGGACGGCCGGCGCCATGCCCGTGAAGATATGGCTGGCGGTTGGCATCAAGACCTTGGCGCGGGCGCCATTGGTCAGTTCAACGAGACCAGCCTTCTGCAGCGAGATCAGCGCTTCGCGAATAGCCGGGCGACCGACGCCGAAGCGCGATTGCAAATCGCGCTCGGGAGGTAGCTGATCTCCAGGCTTCAGTTTTCCGGATAGGATCTGTCCCTCCAGATGTGCAGCCACATGCTCGAAGAGTTTCTTTCGTTCTATGATGAGTGGGTCGACCATAGACCTTTCATACCATCATGCTTGACAACCATGCAATAGCTTGCAATTCTAAATCGGAAGATCGAAGACGAAGACGCATTGCCGCGAGCATCGCTCTGCAGTGACGAACTGCAGTCCCATCGGCAGTTTGTCTCGCGTCTCGTGACCTTGATCTTCGCTTAGGGAGGAGTTCTGAATGAAAATCGCGATTCTGGGCGGGGGCGGAGCTATGGGTGGGATATTCGGAGGATATCTCGCTCGCGCTGGCAATCGCGTGACGCTGATCGATGTCTCCAAGGAGGCGGTGACGGCGATCAACGACCGCGGCCTAACCATAGAGGAGAAAGATGGCTCGCAGCCAGTGATCACTGTGCCTGCGAGCGACGATCCTGCCAGTGTCGGACCGGTCGATCTCATCATCAATTTCGTCAAATGCTATCACACCGAAGCAGCCGTTCGGGCCGCTGCACCGATGATCGCAAGGGACACTGCGGTGCTTAGCCTGCAAAACGGGTGGGGCAACGCGCCGCGCATCGCCTCGATCGTCGGCGAAGACCGGGTGCTGGTTGGCTTGACCTATCATGGCGGCACGCTGCTGGCCCCCGGCCGCGTCAAGCATCCCGGTTCGGGTATGACCTATATTGGTGAGCTTACCGGCAAGCCGACAGAACGGCTCAGTGAGATCATCGAAACGTTCTGCGCGGCCCAGATCGACACCACCCAATCTGACAGGATTCTCGACGAGGTCTGGAAGAAACTGGCGCTGAATGCCTGCACGCTGCCCGTTGCCGGCCTGTTGCATTTCATGTCGCACGAACTCGTCGCTTTCGACGGCACGAAGAGCCTAATGGCCGCCATTCTCGAGGAGGTTGTGGCGGTGGCGACCGCGCAAGGCATCGCGCTCGATTACGATGAACGCTGGGCTGCAATCACCGGCCTGCTCGAGAAGGCTGTGGGTGGCAAGGCGTCAATGCTACAGGACGTGGAGGCCAAACGGCAGACCGAGATCGAGGTCATTAATGGCGCGATCGTGGCAGCCGGCCAGCGCTTTGGCGTCCCGACCCCGCACAATGATACGATGGTCTGGATGATTCAGGCTGCCGAGCGCCACTACCTCCAAGCCAAGGCTCAATAGTGTCATGGCACCGCGGTTGGAAATCAAAGATCTTTCCAAGTTTTTCCCCGGCGTGCGGGCACTCGATGACGTCTCAATGAGCGTGGATGTTGGCGAGATCCGCGCTCTGCTCGGCGAAAATGGTGCCGGAAAATCCACGCTCGGGAAGATTGTCGCCGGTGTCTATTCGCGCAGCCAGGGTTCCATCTCCATTGATGGCGACGAAATAGGGGAGTTCGACGAGAAATCGGCCGGCGTTCTCGGCATTGGCATCGTCCACCAGGAGGGCTCGCTCGTTCCACAGCTATCTGTTGCAGAGAACATCTTCGCTGGCAGGCAGCCAACGCAATGGCTGGGTCAGGTCGATGTCCGCGCCATGGGGGATCAGGCAAGAGTGCTGATCGGCCAGCTCGGCGTTGCCATTGATCCGGCACTGAAAGTTTCGGCTCTATCGCCGGCACAAGCCCAGATCGTTGAGATCGCCAAGGCATTATCGCGCGATTTGAGGATACTGATCCTCGATGAGCCGACAGCCGCATTGACGCTTACTGAAACGGGAAAACTTTTTGATGTGGTCCGCCGGTTGGCAGGAAACGGGGTTTCCGTCATCTACGTATCGCACCGTCTCGCCGAGATTTTTGCACTCTGTCATTCGGTGACCGTTCTCAAGGACGGCAAGCTTGCCGGCACCCGCCGCGTCACCGACACCACTACGGACGAACTGATCCGCCTGATGGTGGGACGCGACGTGCACTTCTCGCGCTCGGCGGCCACCCGCGAGATCGGCGACATCGTGCTCGAAGCCGAAGGCATCGACGCACCGCCTCTCGTGAGATCGGCCTCGATCAAGATGCGGGCTGGCGAGATTGTCTGCCTCGCCGGGCTTATCGGGTCTGGACGCAGCGAATTCTGCGAGGCGATCTTCGGCGCACGCCGCAAGCGCAGCGGCTCCATCCGCATCGGCGGCAAGGCGATTGATCCGCGAGGTCCGTGGGACGGCAAACATGCAGGCATCGGCATGGTCCCGGAAGACCGCAAGGCGGCTGGGCTGTTTCTCGGCATGGACATCATTAACAATGTCGCCGCGACAGTCCTTTCCAAGGTTTCCACAGGTGCAAATTTCTCGAACCGCAAGGCCGAGGTCCTGGCCAAATTTTTCGTCGACGAGCTGCGCATCGCAACGCCGAGCGTTCGCCAGATCGTCGGCAACCTCTCCGGCGGCAACCAGCAGAAAGTCCTGCTGGCCAAATGGCTGGCGATGGAGCCGCGCCTGCTGATCGTCGACGAGCCGACACGCGGCGTCGATGTCGGAGCTCGCTCCGAAATCTACCGGCTACTGCGGGCGCTCGCGGATAGGGGCGTCGCCCTGCTTGTCGTCTCGTCGGATCTGACAGAGGTGCTGGCGCTCGCCGACCGCATCGTCGTGATGGCGGAAGGCCGAACCGTCGGCGAATTACCCGGCGAGGGGGCAAGCGAGGAACAGGTGCTGCGCCTCGCGACCAAATACACGGAATCGGTAGCAGAGGTGCGCAAAGAACCAGGAATGGTAGGGGCATGATGACAATGCAGGTCACACAACCGGTAACCGAGGCTGCCGAACATCGACACGAGATTCTTTTCGTGCGTGTGGTGCGACGTCTCGCCGATTCCAGGGAACTGACGCTTTTTGTGCTCGTCGTGGCACTCGCGCTGGCGATGAGCATCGTCTATCCGAATAATTTTCCGACGGCCTCCAACATGCGGGCGGTGCTGCTCAACCTCGCGCCCGTCGGTATTCTGGTCTGCGGCATGATGCTGCTGATGATCGGCGGCACCTTCGACCTGTCGGTCGGTTCGACCCTTGCCTTTTCCGGCGTCTGGGCCGGCGTCGTCGCCGGCTGGTGGGGCTGGCCGGCTGAGGTCGCGATCCTGATCGGTATTCTGGTGGGCGCTCTATGCGGCCTTATCAATGGGTTGATCGTCACGCGCATTGGCATCAATGCGCTGATCGCGACGCTTGGAACTCTGACCATTTACCGCAGCCTGACCTATGTCACCGCCGGCACTGGCGTCACACCGATCACCGATGCGTTCGCGCGATACGGTCGCGCCGCCGACCCGCTGCTCAGGATCCAGTCGCCCTTCTGGGCAATGCTGGTGCTGGTGATTGTCGGGGGTTGGCTGGTGGCGCGCACGCGCTTCTTCCGACAGTTCTATTTTATTGGCGGCAATCCACGCGCTGCCCAACTTTCGGGCATTCGGGTCGACCGGCTCATCTTGATTGGCTTCGTCGTCATGGGAGCGATGGCAGGCCTAGCCGGAGTCCTGGGTGCGGCCCGCCTCAACAGCGCGGTGGTCAATGCCGGCGTTGGCATCGAGCTCAAGGTCATCACCGCAACCGTGCTCGGCGGCGCGAGCCTGAAGGGCGGCGAAGGTACGATTCTCGGCGGCATTCTCGGCGTGCTTTTCATCGCGTTGATCGAGAACGCCATGATCATTAACGCGATCGGCGTGTTCTGGCAGGGGTTGGTGGTGGGGCTGGTCCTGCTGTTTGCCGTCTCGCTTGATCGTTTCAAGACCAGCGGTCGCGCCTGAGGAGGCATTCCGACTACCGGATGCGGGCAGAAACCGGGGCAACGAAAACTGAGGAGGAAATGGGCATGAAATCGATAATGAAAACGATACTCTCCGGCGCGGCATTTGCCGCCGTCGCACTGCTCAATACGTTTCCGGCAAGCGCGCAGGAATCGTCTTTCGGACCGGCCGATGCGAAGGAGACCTACTATTGGATCTCCAATAAGGCGAACCTGCCTTTGTTTGTACAGTATGACTATGTTGGCATGAAGCGGATTGCCGATGAGCTCGGCGTCAAGGTAATCGTTGCCGGACCGACCGACTTCGACGTGCCCGGCTTCATCTCCGCGGTCGATCAGGTTTGCGCGCAAAAGCCGAGCGGTGTCTCCGTCGTCGGCGGCTGGGACCCGTCACTGACCGAGTCGGTCAAGAAATGCATGGAACAGGGCGTGCCAACAGTCGTCGATGACGGCGACCTGCCGGATTCGGGCCGCCTGGCTTATATCGGCACGAACTGGACCCAGGTCGGCGTCGCGCAGGCCAAGAAACTGATGCAAATGCTGCCCAATGGTGGCAAAGTTGCATCGATGTCGATCATCAACGCTGGCAACATGCGTGAGGCCGTTGCAGGTTTTAAGGCCTATGTCGAAGCTAACGGCGGCGGAAAATACACGATCGTCGCAAATGAGGACGACGGCGGCGATGCGCAGAAGGCGGCGCAGGTCACCGCGGCTATCCTTGCCGCCCATCCCGATATTGCCGGGCTGGCAGGATTCGATTCCGAATCCGGTGCCGGCATCGTCACAGCACTGCGTGAAGCCGGCAAGAATCCCGGCGACATCAAAGTGACGGCCATGGAGCAGACCCCGGACTTCTTCAAATCCGCCAAGGAAGGCTGGGTCGACGCCATCGTCGTGCAGAACCGTGAGCTCTTCATCTACTATGCGGTTAAGCTTCTGCACGACTACAACAACAACATGCTCAAGTCGGCAGGGCTCTCTTCGAAAGAAGGTGGCCGACCGATCCCGGACACGCTCGACACTGGCGTCCTGCTGGTCACCAAGGACAATGTCGACAAAGTCTTGACGGCCCTGAACGTGAAATAGTCTGAACCTGGACTAAAGCCAGCTTTGTTCATGACTCGCGCAGCGGACGGCGGCGCACGATCTCCCGTCGCCGGACGCCAAACACTACCCGAGGATTTGACATGGCACTTCATCCCACCACCCGCATGCGTTTCCACGGCGTCGCCGCATACGAGATACTGACGCGCGACGGTTTGCGTATCCTGTGCGATCCGTTTCTCGATCAGAACCCGGGTGCCGCGACCAAGTCGACGGAGTTCGATCATGTCGACCTCGTCGTCGTCAGCCACGCGGCCTTCGACCATCTTGGCGACACTGATAAGATCGCCGCCAAATATGGCTGTCCGGTCGTCTGCGGCGGTGAGGTGAAGGCTTGGCTGATGGACCGCGGGATCCCCGCCAACCAGATCCGTGCCACGACCTGGGGCATCCGGGTCAAGGTGGCCGGCATCGAGATTCAGCCAGTCGAATGCCATCATTGGTCGCAGATCAGGTTGAAGGACAATTCGTTTATTTCCGGCGTGCCGATGGCGTTCATCGTCTATGCCGATGACAATCTGCGCTTCTACCACTACGGCGATACGGCCATATTCTCGGACCTCAAGCTGCAGGCCGAGCTCTACAAGCCGAATGTCGGCTGTATTGGCATCGCCAACCCGCAGGAAATCCTGTATCTCACTCCGATGCCGGGTGAAATGCTGACCGGCGAGATGAGCCCCTACGAAGGCGTGCTTGCCACACAATGGCTCGGCTTGGAGACCGTGCTGCCCTGCCACTACATTACGCTCGACGGCGACAAGTACGTTGCCGAATACATGAAGCATCATCGCGAGGCCAGGGCACGCGGCGAAGCGATTGCCGATCCCTATTTGTTGCGCGCCGGCGACTGGATCGAGTTCGATTGCGAAGGCAAGGTCGTGCGACCTGCCAAGGCGGCCTGACGATATGCGAGCGGCAATCTTTGACGCCCCTTTTTCGATCCGCGTGGCTGAGGCACCGAAGCCGGAGCCGCAAGCGGGGGAGATGCGAGTCCGGGTAAAGGCCGCCGGCCTTTGCGCCGGCGACCTTTACATCTACACCGGCAAGAACCCCTACGTGACCTATCCGAGGATCGGCTGTCATGAGATTGCCGGCATCGTCGAAGCCTATGGAGCAGGCACCGCCGGCCCGGCGATCGGCACACGCGTGGTTGTCGATCCGTTCATCGGCTGCGGACATTGCTATCCGTGTCGGATTGGCAAACGCAACTGCTGCGCCAACCTGACTATTGTCGGCGTCCATCGCGAAGGGGGCTTTGCTGATTTCGTGACGGCGCCGGTTCAGAATCTGAATCTTGTGCCGAACAGCCTCACCGATCTCGAGGCAGCCTTCGCCGAGCCGGTCGCCATCGGCGTGCAGGGCTGCCGCCGCGGCATGGTTACTTCAGAAGATACCGTGCTGGTGCTCGGCGTCGGGCCGATCGGCCTGGCGATCGTCGAAGTGGCCCGCGCCTTAGGCGCGAAGGTCTACGCGACGGATCTCTCCGCAGAGCGCCTGTCGACTGCCGCAGACCTCGGCGCGATACCCATCGCCGGTGGAGCTGGTCTTCTTGAACGCGTGCGCGAAATCACCAATGGCGAAGGCATGCCGGTGGTCCTGGAAGCGACCGGCGCCGCGCCGGCGATGGAAGAAACCATCGATCTGGTCGCCGCCGGCGGACGCATCGTGATCCTCGGCCTGGTCAAGAAGGGTCAGGGGATCACCTTCCCCGGCCTCGATTTCACCCGCAAGGAAGTGACGATCCATGGCTCGCGTGCATCGGTTGACTGTTTTCCCGAGGCACTGGCTCTGCTGGCTTCCGGCAAGATCCACTACCCGAAGATCGCAAGTTCCTTCGCACTTGGCGAGGCACCCGAGGTCTTCCAGAAACTCGCAACAAATCCAATGGCCTTCCACAAGGCCGTATTCATTCCGGAGGACTAGATGAAGCTCGTTACCTTCTCCCATCGCGAGGGAGGCCATGTTCATCACGCCGGCGTGCTCGACGGCGATCACGTCGCTTGCCTGACGGAAGCAGGTATCGCCGGCAATGTGATGGAGATCGTGCTCGGCGGCAAGCAGATGCTGGATCATGTCCGCAGCGGTGTTGCCAAGGCGCCGCGCTACGCGCTGGTCGACGTAACGCTGGAAGCGCCGATCCGTCCGGGCAAGGTGTTATGTTCCGGCATCAACTACAAAGGCCACGCCGAGGAAAACCCCAACGCGAAAATGCCGACCGAACCGTTTTTCTTCGCCAAGCTGCCGACTTCGGTGGTCGGACCCGACGTGCCGGTGGAAAAGCCCGATAGAACCGAGCAGATGGATTACGAGGTGGAGTTCTCCGCCGTCATCGGCAGCAGACTGCATAGGGCCACGGAAGCCGACGTGGTGCCGGCGATCTTCGGCTACACGCTGCTCAACGACATTTCGGCACGCGACGTGCAATTCAAGGACAATCAGATCACCATCGGCAAGAACTTTCCCGGCTTCTCGCCGATCGGTCCGTGCATCGTAACCTCAGACGCGATGCCGCATCCCGACAATGTCGCGCTGAAGACACGGCTGAACGGCAAGACGCTGCAGGACGGCAGCACTTCAGACTGGCTGTTTTCACTGCCGAGGCTGATTTCCTTCCTGTCGCAATATATCCCGCTCGAACCCGGCGACATCGTATCGACGGGAACGCCTGCTGGCGTCGGCATCTTTCAGAAACCCCCGATCTTCATGAAGGCCGGCGATGTCGTCGAGATCGAAGCCGATGGGATCGGCATCCTCAGAACACCGATCGTTGCGAGATAGAGATGACGAAGAGGGCGATCCGGATCGGTGTGATCGGCTGCGGTTTTTACGCGCAAAACCATCTGAATGCGTGGAAGGACCTCTCGGCTGATGGAGCCGTGCTTGCCGCGGTCTGTGATGTCGACGTCGGCAAAGCCGAAGCGGCCGGCCGCGAATTCGGCGCTCCCTCCTACACCGATGCCGCGGCATTGCTTGCGACCGAACGGCTTGACGCGGTCGACATCGTTACCCGCCACGACACGCATCGTGCGCTCTGCGAACTGGCAATAGAGAAAGGCGTCGCCACCATCGTGCAGAAGCCTTTCGCTCCGAGCTGGGACGACTGCGTGGCCATCGTCGAGGCAGCACAGAAAGCCGGTGTGTGGCTCGCGGTTCATGAAAATTTTCGCTTCCAGACACCGATGCGTCATGTCAAGCGGGTGATCGACGGAGGCGCCATCGGCACGCCGAGCTGGGCACGCATAACATTTCGAACGGGCTTCGACGTCTATCGCACGCAGCCCTACCTCTATGACGACGAACGGCTGGCGATCGCCGATGTCGGCATCCACGTACTTGACGTCGCACGCTTCTTTATGGGCGAGGTCGAGCGCATGTCCTGCGAAACCCAGCGCCGCAGTCCCAAGGCGCGGGCCGAGGATACGGCGACGATGCTCCTGCACCATCGCGGCGGCGCGGTCAGCGTGGTCGAATGCACCTATGAAGCGCGGCGCGATCCCGACCCATTCCCGGAAACATTGCTGGAAATCGAGGGAGAGGCCGGGTCGATTGTCGTTCGCAGCGGATTGTCGATGCGGATTACAAGCCACGGCAAAGTCACCGAGCAGGATATCGGCTCAGTTTTGCGACCGTGGACAAGCCACCCCTGGCATGTTTCGCAGGAAGGCTGTTTCATGGCCTGTCGCCATTTTCTCGATTGTCTGCAGCGCCAGGTCCCCGCCGAAACATCGGGCGAGGACAATCTCAAGACCTACGCCCTTGTGGACGCGGCCTATCGTGCGGCCGCCGAATATCGGGCAATCGTTCCCGCCCAGTGGAAGGGAAGCGCCAGCGCCCTCCCGACAGACGGGAGGGTGCAATGACGACAACGGGTCGGCAAAAGGCGCAAGGACGATGGAGGCAAAGGGGTGGTGCCGCCCCCTTCGCGATCACCGTAACGTTCGAACTCATCGAGGGCGCCTTTCCCGAATTCCATCAGCTGGTTAGTGAGAATGCGGCGATTTCCGTCGAACTCGAGCCGGATTGCCTGCGCTTCGATGTGTTGACGCCGGCGGATGCAACCGATCCAACGCATGTCTTTCTGTATGAGATCTACAAGGATCGGGCCGCCTTTGACCTGCATCTTGCTTCGGACCACTTCCGCCAATTCGACAAGCGCTCTCGCGACCTGGTGACCAGAAAGACCGTCTTTGCTTACACTGTGCAGGAAAACATAAGGAACGAATATGAGCGACGACGTCAGTGACCGCGATCGGACGGACGAGCCGATCGCTGGACGCCGGAAACGACCGCGATCCTCGAAGACGGCAACCTGCGGACCATCTGCTTTGCGGGCATCGAGGTGGTTCGAGGGCACTGTTAAATTAATGTGTCCCGGCCAGAATCATGGAGGATGGCATTGCCTCAGGCGGCTTCAATGCGCGCGATCGCACTCCAATTTGCATGGCAATTGCTCGCAGTTCGCGATGATGGACAGATTAAATATCGTGCGGTCAGAACCTGTTCTCGATCGGCCTCAAGGGCGTCAAGCACGTCAAGAATAATCAAATCCTATCGGAAGGCGAACAGCGAGCGCTTGCGCTAGCATGCTTCCTCGCCGAAATCGGGGACGACCGCGAGAACTACGGAATGATCATTGACGATCCTGTGTCGTCTCTCGATCACATACGCATGCGTCGGGTTGCCAGGCGATTGGTCGCCGAAGCCGCGAAGGGTCGGCAGGTAGTCATCTTCACGCACAACATCGTGTTCTTCAACGAGATCGTCTCCGAGGCGGCCAGGGTCGGCGAACGAGCACCACTTGTGAAAACGGTCATTCGAAAGACAGACACTGCCGGGTTTGGCGTCATCGAGGAAGACAGGGAGCCTTGGATCGCCGACCTCAACGTTCGCATCGCCGACCTCAGACAACGCGCCAAGGCGAATGCAGCTTTGACTGAGCACGATACCGACAGCTATCGCAGGCTGGTCAAAGACTCCTACTCGGATCTGCGAGAAACTTGGGAACGTGCCGTCGAGGAGCTTGTCCTCAACAAGACGGTTGTCCGCTTTGTTCCCGATGTGATGACGCAGCGGCTTAAGGAAGTAGGGGTCGACGACAACGATTATAAGACGATCTACCATGCAATGAAGCAGGTCTCGGAGCGCTCAGGTCATGACATGTCGTATGGACGGGACCTACCGGCACCAAGGCCGAACGACATGACCGACGATCTCAAGCTGCTCGAAGAATTCTGCGCCTCTTATAAGGCGAAAAAGAAGCTGCTGGCCGCAACAAGGGAAAAGCTCGAAAGTCCCGTCAAGGCGCTCTTGGAGTAGGCTTCAAGATTTCAGCAGAATTGTCCGGACCAAGAAGATCGATCGGGATCACCTGAAATGAATGGCGCAGTTTCGCAGCATCGCTTTCGGCGAGGGTTTGCTTTCGGGCTAGTGACGGCCGCCGTCGTTTTCGTGATATGGAATACCGGAGGGCAGCCTTCTTGGTGTGCTCCATCTGTCCCGTCTTGGCTTCCTTGCTTCCTTGGGCGCAGCCGGAAGAACACTGTGTGAGGGAGTGGATCTCAGCACTGAGCGGCTGGGCTGCTGTCGCAATTGCAATCCCGACAATTCGTTTCCTTGCCAAGCAGGTGAAAGACGCTGATCGCTTCCATCGCCAAACCGTCGCGATGACGCTTGAAAAGAACCTGACGCTTGCGAAGCGAATGACACGCCGATGCGGGAACGAAAGGCGTCGTATCGACAGGATCAAGGCAAACTTGTCAAAAATGAACGCTACCGCTGGTGCAGCGGGGAACCCGACGATCCTCTCTCCTGAAACAGCGAAAATGGTGATCAAGCTGATTGAGAATTTTGCGGAAGCAGATCTCGACGAATTTGAAGCGGTCAGATTTGTTGGCGCCACCTATCTGCGTAGCGCCAGAAAGGCGTTGGCACGTGTTGAGGAGATAACGAAAAATGCGGCCAAGACTACTGCCGGGCTGTCGGTGACTGGGCGAGATTTGCAACGCATCGATTCAGCGGTAACGCGCGCGCAACTCCATCTAAAAAGGCTGGAGGACCACGCGAGGGAGTATTTGAAGAAGTGGGAGGTCGGATAATCTTCGCCGACGTCGGGACCTGCTCGATGTCGGACTTGCGGTATTAAGGGCGCACAGCAAGATCGCGCTAGCACCAGTCAATGGCTTCAGGCGCCAGCGAGGCGTTCGAACCTGATAATATCGACGTCATCTCCCAGGAGCTCGGATGCGATTTCAATGATCTTGCCCTCGTGTGTAAACAAGATCGGTTGGAACGCCCGCCCTCCGGACGCCAGAGTTTTCAATCCGGAAGCCTTTCGCTCGTCGTCGAACGACTGAAATACATCGTCCGTTATGAAAGGCAGTGGCTCGTTGCGGCTGCAGAAGTCCTCGATGAACGCCAGACGGAAGGCGAGGTAAAGCTGATCTGCGGAACCTTCGCTGAGCGCCTTCGTCGGGAGCTGCTCACCGTCGGCTCGTTCTGCCTTGAGCCTTATCGCATCCTGATCGTCGAATTCCTGCACCAAGCGAATGAAGGAGCCGTTCGTCAAGGTGGCGAAGTACTCACTTGCCCGCGCGAGCAGCGGATCTGCCTGTGACTCTCTATAACGTTCCATAGAGGTCGATAGCAGTTTTGAGGCGAGCCTCAGAACCGCCCACTGACGGGCCAGATCCTGTGTCTCTTGTTCCGCAGAGGCCTTGTCGAAAGCAGCCTGCTCCGCGCTCATTCCGGTCTCGAGCGCTTCTTTTGTCGATGCCAATTCAGCGAGTCTTCCCTTGAGCTTGCCGAACATGTCGAACTGTTGAGAATCCTCGGCTGCCAGCGCCTCGATCTCCAAATCGGCAGCGACGCGATCGAAGTCGTCCAGTTTCACCCGGATGTCTTCTTCGCTGATGCCCCTGGAATGCAGCGACAGCCTCCGCCGACTGTCGTCGAGCTTCTCGACCACGGCACGACGCCTTCCGAGACGCTCGAGAAGTGTCCTGCCGTCCATCTGAACATTCAGGCGATCCAACTGAACAGCGACAGCCTGACTGATCGACTGGCGTTCCTCGGCTATCTGTTGAAGTTCGGCGGAAACTCGGTCTCGGCTCGTGGCGAGATGGCGGTTATGATCCTCGGCAGATTGTGCGTCGGTCATTCGTTTGTGCACGATATCGACAGCGAGCATCGGAGCCAGTCTGGAAAGATCGTCGCCGATCGATTTGCATATTGTCGACAGCTTGTCCTCGAACTGATCGATGTTGCGTGTCATGCCGTCCACGCGACGCTGTCTGTTCTGCCTTTCGGCATAGCAGCGTGGGATCTCTTTCCAGACTTGAATTGCTGCCTCTGCCATCTCGAGGGTCGGAGCATTATCGAGCCCGAAAGCAACGCAGGTCTCGGCGAAGTGGGATTGCCACTCATCAACTCTTATAGCCAAGGCAGCGATCTTGCGCTCACCGTCGGCTATGTCGCTTTCCAGCGCCTCTTGACGGGCGCGCTCCATGCGCCTCTCATCCCATGCCTTCGCCTGTTCGGCCAGCTTTGCCTCCACAAGCCTGACATTAGACGAGAGCGGACCGGCAAGTGTCGCTTCAAGCCCGAGGGCGGTTGCAATGTTCGCTAGTTCAGATGTGACCTGGACCTTCCGGCTTTGCAGAATGCGAAGCTGATCCTCCAGGTCTCGGACGCTCTCGCGCCGCTTAACAATGGCATCGATGCTGCGTAGCCATTTGCCCATCTGATCAATATCGAGAACAGGAACTCCCGCATGGTCGAAAAGACGCGAAAACGCGGCCTGTACACTGTCCTCGTGATCCCGCGCGGCCTCGAGTTCAAGCTCCCCGGCCCCGATGGCACTATCAAGTCGAGCCAACCTCAGCGTCAGTTCCGAGTGGCGGGCGGTTCGCTCAGCTTGCGACAGTGCACCGTCCGATAGCTTGTCCGCCTCGCTAACAAGCGTTGGCAACACATCGTCCCATAGCTTGCCGGATTGAAATCCGACAATGGCCGCATCGCGAGCCGCCCTCGCCTCTTCGATCATCGAGCGGGTAATAAGGTGCCGATCATCTTCGAGGTCCGAAATAAGCTGTGTTACGTCCTCACGCTCCAAGCGGCGCTCTGCCTGCTTTTCCTGGGCACGTTTCACACGGTCGGAAGCTGCTACAAGATTGGGGCGGTGTTTCTCCAATTCAACTTCGTCCGGAAGCGGAAGCTTTAGAAGAGCTTCGATATCCTCAACCGGAGGAGCCAGGCGAGCCATCGCTTCGCCAATATCCTGCCGTGCCCTTGCTAGCGCAGTGTCGATCTCCTCAATCCGGTCGATCGATCGGATATCTGGCTGGAGGGCACCAAGGCGCTCCGGCAGATGCCCGACATCTTGAAGCGTACCACCGCTCTCGGTTCGTTGCATACGGCTGAATTCCGAAGTCTGGTCTTCTAAGCGCTGCCGTAGGGTCGTCTCGGCGCGTTTCAGCTCGTTTCCATCACGGATAAGACTATTGAGACGATTGATTTGAGCATCGGCTGGCTGCGTCTGGATGAGTGTTTCAACAGAACCCCTCTGACCTGCCCTGCGACCGAGACCAGCAAGCTCGAGATCGAAATCCGCCACCTCTGCCCTGACCCTGGAGAAATCGGCTTTCGCTTGAGAATACGCCACTTTTTCCGTGAGAAGTTCGTGAATCAAGTCTCGCTGCTTCAAAACAGCAGGGTCGAGCTGCAGTGCCTCAAACTCGTCCCGAATGCGCTCGCTCGTCTCGAGGGAGGCAGCTTCTCGTGTGGCGAGTTCGTGGAGACGTGCCAATTGTTTTTCAAGCTGCTGCTCGGTTTCCTTCGGAACTGCGGCGATCTCGTCAAATTCCGCCAGTCCGGCCAACTCTACATCGACATCAGTCAGGAGCGGTTCGAGCGTGCGTAGGTTCTGTAGAAGATCAAGACGAGTTTTCGTTCGTAAACGCGCGTGACCAAGCTCTTCCAACTGGCGCTCAACCTCGTGGATTTCATTAGAAAGGCGCTTCCAGTCGGGAGAACGGAGCTCATGAACTTTCTCGGACTGCCGCGCAGCCTCGTGACGGTCGAGCGCCTGATAGAAGGCCCGATCCTTCGATTTCCGCTGAGAGAAAATCGCGTCAGCCTCACTGTCCAAGCTCTTGCGCAACTGAGTGAGCCCAGTCAGTCCGGACGCGGCCGAGAACAGGAGGCGGCCGATCTCGCCATCGCCCGTCGCCATCTCCTCTCCCCCTTGGCGGAGCCTGGCCGAATCCATTCCAAAGGCCTTTTCAAAGACGGTCCGGCTCATCGCGCCGATGAAGGGTGAGAGAATATCGTCGGCAAGAGGCGCCTCTTGTTCCGAATTGGAGACCAATGTTGTCTTGCGGCCTTTCCGGCGCCGGAAATCGATCGATGCTCCGTCTCGACGCGTCAGGCTCGCGCCGACCCTGAGGATGGATGGCTCGAACTTGTGCAATCCGGCAAGTTCGTTCTGAAAGCCGAACAGGAGGTCAGATAGGGCACGGAGCATAGTGGACTTGCCCGCCTCATTCGGCCCGTAAACGATATGCAACTTGGCATCCGGCCGAAAAGGAATGGATCGGTTCGAAAGTGAGCCGTATCGGAGAAGATCAAGCCGATCGAAGCGCATGGTTCAGCCCGCAGCGGTCATTCGTGCCAGAAGCAGTTCACGCGCCTCTTTCAGCAGTTCCAAATTTGAAGCGCCAAGGGGGCTATCGTTGGTGGCGAGGCCTCCTGGCATCTTCGGCAAGATTTCCATCAAGATCTCATCGACATGGATGGCGTCATCCTCATGAGCCCCTAAAGCTCTGAGAAGCTCAATCCCTGCGAAGGCGTTTTCCGCGACGGCCACCGAGGAGGAGAGCCGCAGCTCAAGTTTCTCGATCCAGATGTCACTGTACGCCCGCTGGCAGGCCGCGAGCACCTCATCCTGCCACTGCGCTCGATCACGCGCCAAATCGTCATAGAACGCACAGGCTCCGGAAATCCGGATGCGTGCCGCGACTGGCTTGCCGTCGAACTGCGCAGACAAGCGGGCGGTTTCTTCCTCAATCCGCTTCAATACATCGACATCGAGATCGCTTTCGCTAACGTCGATGCCGATTGAGATGAATCGGGCGCTGTCCACGACAAGACGGTCGACGGTTGCGACACCATGATCGACAGTCACAACTACTGCACCTTTTGCGCCTTGCTCACGGATGCTTCGACCCTGGAGATTACCTGGGAAGACAACCAACGGATCGGATGCGACTATCTCAAATTCGTGGACATGGCCAAGCGCCCAATACTCGTAAGCGCGGGATCGCAAATCGTCGACCGAGCACGGAGCATAGGCCTCATGCCCCTCTCGCCCGGTCATCGAGGTGTGCAGAACCCCTATGTTGAACCAGCCTGCAATTGCCGAAGGATAGCCGAGGGCTAGATTCTCGTATGCCGCCCGGTCCGTAAAACCCTGTCCATGAAGCGCGACCTTCTTTTCCTCGAAGAGGAAAGTGGAGGGCTTGCTCGTTGCGAATTCGTGCACATTGTCCGGCAGCGTGATCGTCTTGGTGATCACGCTCGCAGCATCGTGGTTTCCTCGTATCAGGTAGACTGGGATCCCCGCCCGCTGTAGCCGGCCCATTTCACAATTGAAGAAAAGACCGACCTTGTTGTCCTTCCAGTCCCCGTCATAGATGTCTCCCGCAATGACGACGAAGTCGACGGCGAGTTCGACCGCACGGCTGACCAGCAGCGTTACTGCCTGCCTGGTCGCTCGCGAAAATAGCGCGGCGAGCTGCTCATCCTTTACCGATAGGCCTCGGAAAGGGCTCCCTAGGTGGAGATCAGCGGCGTGAATGAATCTGAACGAGGTCACGACTCTTCTTCGGTGGGTGCTTAATGCTCCACTCTAACGCGCTCATTTTCCGCGGGTACCCAGATACAGCCGTTGTCCACTGGTTTCGAGACCGTATTCAACACGAAACGCGATCTAGCAGTCGTTGCAGACCACGATCCTCGCATAGCCATTCGCGAAAGCTAAATCTCCAATCGGTCCAGCTCTGACGCAACTGTATTCTCGGCTTACCGGACTCGCGCGACCGAAGGCTCCCAGTGTCACCCTGTGTCCCAAACGCTCAACCACCAATCATGGGGCTTTCCGACGCACCGACGTACCTCGCTGACGATCCAGCCGGCGTCTGTGAGTTCGGACCGCAGGGCAGGCTCACGCCAGTACGTCTCGACGTAGTGGCGCGGCGCTGCAGCACTGCCGTGTGTGGACACATCCTCGCCGTCGCCCTCTCTAACCGAGGCGTGCAGTCGGCCACCAGTCCGGGTCGCCTCGGCAAGCCGTCCAAGCACCGTACCGAAATCATCGCGCGACGTGAATCAGGCAGGCACAGGCCCAGATCCCGTCGTACGGCGTGCCAGGACGCTGCGGGTCGGCCAGGTCTTCGGTCAGCGTCCAACAGGTCGGCCTCGAAGCCACTCTCGCGAAGCAGTTTGACGAAACTCTTCGCAATGTCGGTGCGCCGGACGCTAATCGCGCTCCCCCTTCAAGACAAGAGGCTCGATGAGCGAGAGGCCCATCAGCCCGTTGCGCCTTTCGAACTTCGGCAGTTGGTGACATCGCGGGCGATTTGCTTCCCAGCTCTAGCAGAAATGGGATCAAAGACACCACTGACCGATTGCCGATGCTGCCGGGCGGCAATGCGCGCCTTTATAATGGTCATCAAGCCACAGGTCGCTGTTGCTGCAAAGCGGACATGACGCAGTCACAACGCGGGTCGCAGTTGCGCCAGAAAGCCGCCATTCCGCCCCCTGCGGGTGATTAGATCACGAATTCCTCCTCGTACGTCTGTGGCTCGGGAACGACCGTAACCTCCACCGGAACGATCCAATTGGCCGCGTAGCTCTCGCAGTCGGAACGCGGGAGGTCGGGCTGCACGCACCCCGCCCCATCGATCGCGCGACATCGCAGTATATATCGCCCCACTTCTTCAGGGGTCCACATGTACTCCCATAAGCGCCATGCAAAGGGACATTCTGTTTCGAGGAGCCTTCCCTCGCGCCAGCCCCTGCCATCTCCGGTGCAGACCTGCACCTGCCGGATGACAGCCTCTCCGCTCCACGCGGCTCCGAAAATCCGATAAGGTTGGCCGGCGATGAGGTGCGCCCCCTGCACGGGACGCGCGATCTGCGCTTTGACCTCCATCTCCGCAAGGGGGACCAGCCTGGGTTCCCCGAGGCTGCGCTCCCAACGGAAATAGTCGCGCGCCTGCCAGTAGCCAAGGAACGGTTGCTCCACAACCGTGATATGCGTGATCCACTTGACCCAAGCCATGCCAAACCAGCCACCCACGACCGCGCGTAGCGGGTAGCCGTGATCGCGCGTCAACGGCTCCTCGTTCATCGAATAGGCAAGGATCGTGCTGTGAGCGATGGCCTTCTCAAGCGGTAAACTGCGCGCAAAAGCGATGGGGCCGGGAGAAGCCGTTTTCTTGTTCGTGTCGACGACGCCGCTGTCGGCGCCTGCGAGCAGAACCTCACGTGCGGTTCGCTTAACGCCCGCCATTTCCAAAATCTCGCGCAGAAGAACACCTGTCCACGCGGCATTGCCGACGGCTCCGTTCTGCCACTGCAACCCCTCCTTGGGCGGGACATAGTAGACGCGCCCGTTTCCTGCGCACTCGACGACGGCGGTGAAAGTCGTGCTCCGCATCGCCTTGATGCTGTCGAGGTCAAGTTCGATCGGCCGCTCCACCGCCCCGCCAACGCGCAATCTCCAGTCTCGTGCATCGAGGTCCGGCGACGGGAAATGGTTTCGCACGAAGAACAGCTCGGTTGGGATCGGCCAATCGGAGAGCGACGCAAACGGAAACTCGATGTTCGGTGGGGATTTCTGTCGAACTATTAGACTGGGTTGCTCTGGTGTCGGCATCGTCCTCGTCTCCCCTTCCAAGAGCACAACATCGGCTCTCGGTCGCGCGAATTCCGGTTCGATCACACCACCCCTCGCAGTGCGTCTGTCGCGTTCCGCCTTCGGCCGCATTCTAGCACATACCGCACGTTCCTCGGATCGACCTCGAACGGCTACAAAGGGCCCGAATGGTGCTATAGGCCCACGTCTTTTTCGCGCCCGCTCGTCGTTCAGGCACTACCGCTGGAGAAGACCAGCAACATATTGTTGGTAGACATCTCGATCGTCTCGCGGAGATTAAGTCCAGCGGCCTCACCCACTTGTTCAAGATCAGCGATATCACGTACACCCCAGGATGGGTTGCGCGCCTTTAGAGCCGCGTCGAAAGCAGCGTTCGAGGGGGCATTGTGTGCCCCGTCGCGCATGAATGGGCCGTAGAGAAGAAGAAGCCCACCAGCGTGAAGCAAACGGCCAGCTCCTGCGAACAATCCTAAGCTTGCTGCCCATGGCGCGATATGGATCATATTGATCGACACGATGGCGTCAAAATGCCCCGTTTGTTCGACGCCCCATTGTCCTGAGCACACATCAATATCCCGCGGTGCCAGCACATTCTTCAGCCCTGCGAATTTGATCCAGCTAGACGTGCTGCTGCGGGCGTCGGCATCCGGATCGCTCGGCTGCCAGGTGAGGTTGGGCATTGCTCCCGCAAAACACACGGCGTGCTCGCCGGTCCCGCATCCAATCTCCAGCACGGCGCCACATGTTGGAAGGACACGTTTTAGGACTGCGAGGATCGATGCCGAATTTCGCACCGCGGAAGGTGAGAACATGCGCTGGTCGGCGCTTATGTCGCGCTGTTCCAGCGCAACAGGCGAACGGTCATTCTTCTCTGGGGGCATCGGCCTTGAATCCCTTTGGGCGATGTCTCCCACCTTATAGCTGAAATGATGGGACTGAAACCAACGATTTCGGACTTACGAAGGGAGTCGTCGGCGACGCTGAGTAGCCTTCGTTCCATCAACAAATGGTTCCGCATTACCCTCGCCGGCCATCGAGAAAGCAATGACATCTCGCCATCGGCATGACCGGCGAACTTCCAACAGGATAGTTAGAATTCGATAAATCCATTTCCGGGACAGAAGGACCAGCCTGCTACACAACCTATGAAACAAGGGGCTAGCAATGGCTGGAAAGTCAGGCGACAAGATGAGCGAAGACCCAGGTCTTTGTTACCCTAGCACTGCAGAGCCACTTCGTATTCGTTTCCTTCCTGCACTTTCTTGAGGAGCGCACTCCTTCATGGGCTCGCCGGCGACACCCTCCAGAACATCGTAATCGACCTGCACGGATCCCGAAGGTATGTCGTGCCGGATGAGTTTCATGGTGCGAGCTGCGAGATCGCGGATGAGCTTCGGATTGATGGAGGTCAATGCAGACTGGCTCTTCAGCGCCTTGAAGATCCAGTCGAAGTCGTTCGTGTGATCGCTCGTGTCGGGAACTCCCGACCTTCGGCTGCGAAGATCGATTGATCCGGAGGATGCTTCTCTTCAGCGTCCGGCCGCCAGATGATCTGGTACACGTTGCCCGGATTATGTCCTTTGGTGCGCCTGCCGAGACATCTACCTGCCGGATGACTGGCAGCATTCAACATTGACCTCGGGACGTTGTCCGACATTGCCGAGATGGTGGCACTGCCTTGATACGCACCCTCTTCGCGCTGGTCAGTGGCGGCCGATCCGCTTCCACCTTCTTCCGCGAGTTTCCGGCGCTCTTGACCGCCTTCTTATCGGTATCCCTGGAGACACCTTTCTTCTTTGCTTCCTACTTGACATCATGATCCCTGGCCTCCGGCAACGCAGGCCCGATCCTGTGCGCGGCCTCGGGATGTCTGTGTCTTTGCCATCGTGCATCTCCGTAGAATGAACGCTCGCGGGAAAAACTCCCGGGGATTCCGGTGGTTCCCGTGGGAGGTTGTGAAAGTCGATGAGGCGTTGCTTGAAGCGCCAACCGAAAGCGATATTCAGTTCGCCGAGGAATGAGTTAATGCGATATCTATGGACACTGGAAAGCGACGGACGCGAACCTAATCGAGCTCATCCACGCCGATGAGCTGCCCGGAGTGATGTCGCCGGATTGGATCGTCGCGACGCTTCAAATGGACGAGGACGATGAGGGTGTCGCCATCCATTCGTCGCCACTCGGCTGGCGCATCCGGGTGAAACGAATCGCATGAGCAAGGAGGATGAACCTTCGATGCAGCCTGAATCAATCTCTGAGGGCGATTCTGTAAGCCATTGAAAAATGATTCGTTTGGAGTCGGAACGAATCACCTTCGCACGTCTTTGAATCGCACCTAGTGATTCGGAGTCAAGCGTATGGCATCGGGACATCGCGCCCAATGGAAGGGCTTTCTGAAGTTTGGCGAGGTAAGCTGCGGCGTCGCTCTTTATACGGCAGCGTCCACCAGCGAGCGCATAACCTTCAACACGATCAACAAGGCATCCGGCAACCGGGTCAGCCGCATCTTCATCGACAGTGAGACCGAGGATCCTGTTCCGAAGGAGAAGCAGACCAAGGGCTTCGAGATCGACAGTGGCCAGTACATCATCATTGATCCCGAGGAAGTGGCGGCGACGATCCCGGAGAACAACAAAACGCTCGATATCGAGGCCTTCATCCCTTGCTCCGAAGTCGACGACGTCTATTTCGACAAGCCCTACTACTTGACCCCGGACAAGATGGGAGGGGATGCGTTCGTCGCTCTTCGCGACGGTATGAAGAAGTCGAATGTCGCGGCAATCGCACGGGCCGTCCTCTTCCGTCGGGTTCGCTCTGTCCTGATACGGCCCCACGGGAAGGGCTTGATCGCCACGACCATGAACTACGACTACGAGGTTCGCTCGTCGAAGAAGGCATTCGAGGAGATGCCGAAGCTGAAGATCGAAGGTGAAATGCTCGATCTCGCGAAGCACATCATCTCCACGAAGAAAGGCGAGTTCGATCCCGCCACGTTCGACGACCGCTACGAGGCCGCCCTTGCCGAGCTGGTGAAAGCCAAGATCGAAGGCAAGTCGTTGCCGAAGCCAAAGAAGGTCGAGGTCTCCAAGCCAAACGATCTGCTTGCCGCCCTTCGTGAGAGTGCTGGTTTGCTGAAGGCTGACGCCGCCGAGAATACCAACACGAAACGCACCGCCGCAAACGCGAATAAGGGCGGTGGTCGACACCGCGCCGCGCGCGGAGTGGCTTCGAAGGGCGCCTCCTCCGGGGCTGCTCCGCGTCGCAAGGCAAGCTAGGGAGATTGACCAATGGCACCTCGATATTACTGGAAAGGCTATCTGAAGCTGTCCCTGGTCACCTGCCCCGTCGCAATGACCCCGGCGACATCGGAATCCGAAAAGGTCCGCTTCCACACGCTGAACAAGGACACCGGCAACCGCGTAGTCTCGCAGTATGTCGACTCCGTTACCGGGAAGCCTCTCAAGGAAGGAGCAGAGGCCAAGGGCTACGCCCGCGGTGAGAACGACTACGTCATTCTCACCGATGACGACCTTGATCGGGTGGCACTCGATACGGTGAAGACTATCGACATCGAGAAGTTCGTCCCCGCCGATAGCATCGAGTGGGTCTACCTCGAGAAGCCGCATTACCTGATGCCTGACGACGCCGTTGGCAATGAGGCCTTCGCCGTCATCAGGGACGCGATGAAGTCCGATAAGGTTGTCGGTGTTTCCAAACTCGTCATGGGGCGCCGCGAGCGCGCGGTCATCCTCGAGCCGCGTGACGAAGGCATCATCCTCTGGTCGCTCCGGTTTGGCGATGAGATTCGGCCGGAAGAGAGCTATTTCGAGGATATCGAGGATGAGGCCGATCCCGATCTCGTCCCCCTAGTTCAGAAACTCATCAATCAGAAGTCCGCACACTGGTCGCCGGACATGGTCAGCGATCCTATTCAAACCAGCCTGTTGAAGCTCATCGCCGAGAAGAAAAAGGCGTTGAAACCGAAAAAGGCGGCGAAGGGGAAAGCTGCGGAAGCGGCTCCGAAATCCAATGTGGTCAACATTATGGATGCACTCCGGAAGAGCGTCGAAGCCGATCTCAAAGGCAGGAAGGCCGGGTAGTCACATGCACTTGTTGGAAACCAAGGTTGCTCACGAGAGAACTGTCTGGCGCATTGATTTTGTCGGTGACGAAGGGGAAGCCGTGTCGATCAATGTTGCGGACAGTCACGCTGCGAACGAGGAAGAGGCCATTGAGCGTGCGAAGGAAGTCATGGTCCAGTTGACGGCATATGGCACGCGTGGCGGCGGCCGGAGCATCAATCCTTACGATGCCGCCAGCAATGGAAACTTCGACGACGACGAGCCGTTGCTGATCCGCTGTCTGGAACCCCAGCCTTTCAGGCAACAAAAAAGGTCGGGGCAAAACCGCATCGACCTTCCTCACCATCGCCTTCTTACCAGTGCCAGTACATCCGTGGTCAAAAGCATTTCAGCGATGCGGCGTTGCGAGCAGCGAATATCAGCGCTCATCAGCAATGCCTATGAGAGATTCTACCTGAGAAATGTGTCCGCAACAATTCTCAACTAGAAATCATTACCGGAGGATCCTGAACAGGGAATCAGCGTGACTCCAATGCGTGGTCAATCTTGGGAAGCGGGTCAGGCGTTCGAAGGTTCGTCGACCACGTCGCTGGGATCGTCAGTGGGATCCGGGTCGCGGTCGTACGCGGCTCTTAGGGAGTCGAGTTCCTTCTGAATAGCGTTGTAGGTCGACCTGTTTCGCGCCATTGACTACGAACGTGTCGATGAAATCTTCGAGTTTAAGCCGCAGGTCGCCGCGCCAATTCTTAGTCAATGCCTCTCCTCCGGCTGAACGCGAACACCCAGGCACAAAAGGCCCCACGTCGGGCAATGGACGGAAGCGCGCAAGCTCGGAGCGGCGCCCTCGTCCGGTTCGGGGTCGGGAAGCGGCTCCTCATCGGGTATCCGGTCGGGATCACGCGGCGGCGTTTCGACAGGTGGCGGCGATGGCGGCGGCACGATTGGCTCGTTTGGCACAGACATGGGGGTCCTCCTCGCTCCGAGAACGTGGAAAATCACCCGGAGTTCCGTTGACGCTCTGCCCCTTCGACACCATCTGCTGCGACATGCCCAAGACAAGGACGAAAAAGAAGGAAAGCGACGATCCCGAGTTGATCAGGGAGTGGCCGCTTCCCCTGGCTGCGACCCTCGGATCGGGTGTCAGAGTGAAAGGAATCCTGCAGGAAATCCGCTCCCGGCTACCATCCCCGGTCCGCAAGTCGCTGGATATGCAGGCACGCGGGCTCATCCTCGTCATGCCAGAGAGTTCGAAGACAGCATTCAGAGCGACGGCATCGGCCATTTCCAGCGCGCTGGACGGCATCGCAAACCTTCCGGTCATTCCTCGTGAGATCGAGGATATCCTTACGATTACGGCATCTGAGCGGAAGCGCTGGCTCGAAGACGGTCGCCTGCCCAGCGCTGGAACGCGAACGGTCAGGCTGCAAGGTCGCGCAAGGAAGATCACCTTTCACGTATTCGCCCCCCGAGTTGTCGAGGATCTGCTCGACCGTGGCGCCGTGGACGAATGGCGTGAGGAAGACGCTGCGGCGAAAGCGGAAAATCGTAGGCGGGCCGCGTATCAGGCGAAGTTGACGCGTTCGCTGCAGAAAAAGAAAAAAGCCAAACAAACCGAACGAGCCGATGAAGCCGCAACCGGGTTGAGCGGATGGGACGAGTTCGGGAGCGACGGCCTCCTTCGGTAGGATTGCCGAGGCGCTTTCGCTTCAGTGGAAGTTTCGTGCTTTCACCTTCAGAGTATCGATGTGCAGATCCCTGACGAAGATATCCCTCGGCTCTGGCACGGGCTTCGGTCGATCCCGCGAATCCGGGTTTGAAGGAGAGCCATGCGCGAACTCGTCGCCCCTCCCCGTCGGTAACTTGAAGTCGATATCGCGGTCGGCCAGCCCAGAAAGATCTCCGCTCAGATCGAATAGCTGCTGGGCCACTAGATGCACGACATCGCCTTCACGTTGGATCTTTCCATTGATCGCCATCATGGACGACCCCAGCACGACACGTCGCCGCTTCTCGAACAGGCTCGGCCAGACGACCACGTTTGCGGGTCCGGTCTCGTCCTCGATCGTCAGGAACATGACACCCTTTGCCGATCCTGGCTTTTGACGGACAAGAACCAGACCTGCGGTCATCAGCCATCGGCCATCTCTGGCACTCATCGCATCGGAGCAGGTCACGATATTCCGCTTCTGCAGATCGCGCCTCAGAAAAGCGATGGGGTGTTCGCGCAGGGTAAGGCCGACATGGCTGTAGTCTTCGACAACGTTATGCCCTTCGGTCATCTGTCGCAGTTCGACCTCGGGCTCCTGTTGTTCGGCGTTGACCTTTGACTCCCGTTCGGCGGCGGCCGCGAACAGTGGAAGTGGCTCATCACGGAGAGCCTTGATTGCCCATAGCGCGTCTCGGCGGTGGAGCTTCAATGACGGCCGGAAGGCATCGGCCTCGGCGAGCTGCACGAGGGCTTCCGTCGGTACGCTTGAACGCCGCCATACGTCGTCCACGCTTTCGAACTCGCGGTCCATCCGGGCGGCGACTATTCGAGCAGCATCAGCGACTGCCAGACCCTTCACCATTCGCATGCCGAGCCTTACCGCATGACGATCGGTGGTGCCGATCCTTTCCAGCGTACAGTCCCAGCGAGAGCGGTTGATGCAGATCGGACGGATTTCGACGTCGTGGTTGCGAGCGTCGCCGACGATCTGCGCGGGCGCATAGAAGCCCATCGGCTGCGAGTTCAGCAACGCGGCGCAGAAGACATCGGGGAAGTGGCACTTCACGTAGTTCGAGGCGTAGGCGATCAGGGCGAACGACGCTGCATGGCTTTCCGGGAAGCCGTACGATCCGAATCCTTCAAGCTGGCTGAATGTCTTCTCCGCGAACTCGGCCGAGTAGCCGTTCTTGATCATCCCGGAAACGAGTTTGTCCTTGAAGCGGCTGACCCCGCCTGTGAACTTGAACGTGGCCATCGACTTGCGGAGCTGGTCGGCCTCGCCACCCGTGAAGCCGGCGCAGACCATTGCGACCTTCATCGCGGACTCCTGGAAAAGCGGCACGCCGAGGGTCTTGCCGAGTACGGCCTCCAACTCCGGTGTCGGGTATTCGACAGGCTCCTTTCCTTCCCGTCTCCTGAGGTATGGGTGGACCATGTCGCCCTGAATCGGGCCTGGACGAACGATGGCCACCTGAACGACCAGGTCATAGAACGTCCGCGGCTTCAGGCGTGGCAGCATGGCCATCTGGGCGCGGCTCTCGATCTGAAAAGTGCCGAGGGTGTCGGCTTTCCTGATCATTGCATACGTAGCGCTGTCCTCCTGCCTTATCTTGGCGAGGTCGAGATCGTCATCCTTGTGCTGTCGGATCAGATCGAAAGCCTTCGACATGCAGGTGAGCATCCCCAAGGCCAGCACATCGACCTTCATAAACTTCAGCGCTTCGACGTCGTCCTTGTCCCATTCGATGATCTGCCGATCCTTCATGCTGGCAGGTTCGATGGGTACGAGATCGTCCAATCTGTCGTGGGTCAGGACGAAGCCGCCAGGATGCTGGCCGAGGTGACGCGGCGCGCCCATGAGCTGCTGCGCCAGCTTCAACGTCAGCACAAGGCGGCGATCTTCAGGGTTGAGGTTCAGTTCGCGGACGTTCCGATCCGTGACCTCCTCCGACCACGACCACATGCCCGACGACAGCGCCTTGATCACGTCCTCGGGAAGGCCGAGCGCCTTGCCGACATCACGGATCGCGCCGCGTGCACGGTACCGCGTGACCGTCGCACACAGGGCTGCCTTCTCCCGGGTGTAGGTTTTGTAGATCCACTGGATCACCTCCTCCCGGCGCTCGTGCTCGAAGTCCACGTCGATATCGGGCGGCTCGTCCCGCTCCTGCGAGACGAAGCGTTCGAACAGGAGGTCATTGGTGGACGGGTCGATGCTCGTTATGCCAAGGACATAGCAGACGGCACTGTTGGCCGCGGATCCCCTGCCCTGGCACAGGATGCCCTGGCTGCGGGCGAACTTGACGATGCTGAACACGGTCAGGAAGTAAGGCGCATATTTCATCTTCTGGATGAGGTCGAGCTCGTGACGGATGGTCTTCAGGACATCGGGCGGCAGACCTTCCGGATACCGTTGCGGCACGCATTCCCAGACGTAGTGTTTCAACGACTCCTGTGCCGATTTGCCGGGGATGATCGCCTCTTCCGGATACTGGTAGGTCAACTCTTCCAAGGAGAACCTGCAGCGATGGACGATTTCCATCGTCCGAGCCAACGCTTCCGGGTATCGCGGGAACAGGCGCTCCATCTCATGCGGCGGCTTGAGGTAGCGATCAGCGTGCCGTTCGCGCTCAAAGCCGACTTCATCGATCGTCGTATTGTTGCGGATACACGTGACGATGTCCTGGAGCTGCCGCCTGCCAGGTTCGTGGAAGAGCACGTCATTGGTGACGACGGTTCTGACCTTGAAGCGGATGGCCATGTTGGAGAGCTCGTGCAGCCGGAGCTGATCATTCGGCCGCCGTCGCAGGCACAGCGAGACATAGGCACGGTCGCCAAAGAGGCCTGCCATCTTCCGAAGCTGCGTCGCGCAGACATCATCAGGGAGGTCAGGCACGAGGATGCCAATCATTCCCTCGGAATAGGAGACGACATCGTCCCAGTGCAGGATGCAGTTGTTCTTGCCGCCCCTCGACTTTCCCAAGGTGATCAGGCGGGTCAGCCGGGAATATGCTGCGCGGTCGGTTGGATAGACGAGAACCGACATGCCATCCTGAAGGTCCAGTCGACAGCCGACGACGAGCTTGATACCTGTCGCCCGAGACGCTTCGAGAGCACGAACGATCCCGGCTAGCGAATTCCTGTCAACGACACCGACGGCATCTACGCCAAGCTCCTTGGCAGTCTGGAACAGATCGCCGGCAGACGATGCGCCCCGGAGAAAGCTGAAGTGGGTGGTGACCTGGAGTTCCGCGTATCTCATGCGAAGATCCCGTGCATGAACCACCTATGCGATCCCGTTTCCGGATCCACACCGTTGCCGGAGCGGAATATCCAAAGCCGCTCGCCCGCATCGTCCTCGATGACGAAATAGTCCCGGACGGCTTCGTATTCCGAGCTGCGCTGCCACCACTCCCCGAATATCCGCTCCGGACCGTCAGCACACTTCACCTTTCGGCGCTTGCCACGCCACATGATCCAGACGGGCGGATGGTCCGGCATCAGAGCCATCACATCAATCTGCTCCGGCCGCGCCAGCAGACGGACGGGCCGCCGCCACTGGTGGATCCAGGATGTCTCCACAGGTTCCGAGGCGGCATCAATACGACCTACGGAACGCTCGGGAACATCGGAGGCGTCCGGGGCGGCGCGATAGACGCGGTGGCCGCGGTTTCGGTAGATGTCGATCAGCGGCGTCACATCAGTTACTTCGTCCTCGACCAGCGACGACGACTTCTGGACATCCTCAAGCGGCTCGGACATGACCGCAACGAGCGTCAGCTTTTCGATGCCAAAGCCAGGCTCGATTTTCTCGGTCTGGTCACGGAAGAGCTTGGTGAGCCATGCGACATCGCGGGCAGGTTTTGCGGTGCCTGCGCGAACAGCCTGGCGGGTGCCATCGACCTTCTCGACAATGAGATCTGCTCTGCGGACACCGAGGCCCTCCTTCTGGAGCCTGTCGATGAGCTGAACGATCAGCCGGCCGACGTACTTGTTGATGGTCTCGGCGGCGCCGATCGGCTCTGCGAACGCCCGCGAGACCTCGATCAACTCGGGCGTTCTGATTGGATCGATTGGTTCCGGCGTGCGGCCGAACATCTGATCGAGGCGGCGGCCCACTTCGGGCCCGAAGCGGAGGGTCAGCGGCGCGCGTGGTGTGTTGGCCAGTTCGCCGATGGATTTGAAGCCCAGCGTCCGCAGGTCGCCGATGATCTTTTCAGGCACCCTTAGAAGCGAGATCGGAAGCTTCTCGACCGCCCGGACGATTTCGCCTGAGGGCACGATGACGGTCTCGCGGCTGATCGCTCGCGCGCAGGCATGAGCTGCGCCCCACGTATCTGCCACGGCCACTCTCGCCGTGAGCTTCTTCGCGAAGAACTGGTTCGAGATCTTCGTGAGCATGGGCAGTTCGCCACCCTGAAGATGGTCGGCGCCTTCGGTGTCGAGCACGATGCCGTCGGGCGCGTCCATGGCAACGATGGGCGAATACTGCGTCAGCGCCCAGAGTGTAATCCTCTCGAGTGCGGCAGCATCAGCCGCAGGATCCGCTTCCACCATCATCAGGCCGCGGAATAGCGCCTGGGCCTTGGCCGCCTGCATCCCGACGCGCACGCCGGCCTTTCGTGCGGCAGGATCCGCCGCGGACACCCAGCGCTTCGAACCAGACTTCGCGATCACGGCTATTGCTTGATCAGCCGGAATAGACGGATCGGCGCGACGTATTCGATCCGTCGCCAGATCCGGCAGATAGATGGATACGACCCTTGTCATCGCAGGCTCCAATTTCAAACTCAGCACACTCGCCCGCACGCGATCTCATCAACTCCAAAAGCCACCTCGGGCGACCAATTCCCGGCACCGGAAGCTCCTCGGACGGCAGGACGCTCACTCGCCATCTCGTGGTCGAGGCCGTCGGCTGCCCGAAGTCGTTCGCCTCGGTCTGCCGCCGCCACCGCCTGACCGTGAGGGCCATCGTGCCTGTCCGCTCGGCCGCAAGCTGCAGACGGCGGGAAGCGGTCATCGGCAGCCGGACGATCTCCCCGACGACGGCACCGAGGCTGCCAAAGGAAAGTCCTTCTTCCATGTTTGCCAGCGCGTCCTCTTCCTTGTCCGATTCCACGAAGATCACCCTGTCGGGATGAAGACCAACCTGCGCCAGCGCCGGGAAGAAGAGATCCGGCCGCGTCAGACACCAGACGATCGGCCCCTTGGTCCTCGCGGCGATCCATGCTGCGAACAAGGCTGCAGCCGCCCCGTCGACCGTACCGGAGCCACCTCCGGCGAACTCATGTAGAGCGCCCAGACGAAGCCCGCCTCCTGGAAGCACCCCGTCGATCTCCGGAACGCCGAACTCCAGACACCCGACCTTCCTCGCCGCCTGGCCCTCTATGGAGCTGATGCGTTCCCGGAGATCGGCTATGACGTGTGCGCGGACAGCGGACATCGATCACGAATCCTGTTCAGATCGGGTTGAGACTGACGACATCATGTCGCTTGAATGCGGATGTTCCTGTTCCTTCCCGGCAGCAGAGTCAAGGCGGCCTAAAATAGGAATATGGTCCCACAATTTTAGTTTGCTGAAGATTGTTTTGGTGGATCAGCGAGGTAGCCAAATCTCGTAAGCGACCGGCTTTATTGAAAAAATTTTTTGGCCTTGAACGATTGCCTTTGCCGTGTTGCCCGAATATTGACGCGGCCGTTTCGTCATGGAGCCACCGTCGCCCGGGAAGCCAAGAAAGCCTCTCGATCTCTCCTCGACCCTTCATCAGGTTCGCGCTCGATCATCGAAGTTGAGTGTCGGGCCTGCGGAAGGGCTCGAAGCTATGCGCGCGCCGAACTTGTGAAGAAGCACGGGGCAAGCGTTACATTCGCCCGGCTTGGGCGCATGCCAGCAGTCGTATGTGACCTTCTTGTGGATGTAGATGGGGATCGGTGCGGCACAACGTTTCCGTGCCTGCAGACATCGTAACTTCGGATTATGCCTTCGCGGAGATCGCACTCAATTCTTCAAGATCCAGATCACGCTCCAGTTCGCGGAGGGTTTCGTCATCGATTAGTCCCGAACGATGCAGCCGGATGAGTTCCGTCCGGCCGACGGCAACCGCCTCTAAGACGACGTCGAAATGGCGTGAAGCATCGGTATGAAATCCTCCGTCCGCTCCGCGTAATCCACAATGGCCGTCGCCCGATGCTCGTATCTCTTCAGGAGTTGGGGATGGATCAGGTTCCCCTTGATGTCGTAAGCGAGATCTCTCACCTTCGTGAATTGGACTTGTGCCATTGCCGCCTCGGCCTGGCTCATCGTCATTGGTGCGCGCTCGGCTTCCGCCTCGCCCAAGCCAGCCCAGGAAATCACCGCACCAAGCGTCGTGCCCTGTACGAGCACCGTCCCCATGATCACGGCAAAGGACATGACGAGGATGAAATCCCGTCCGGGAAACCCTTCGGGCAGGCTCAAGGCAAGCGCGAGGGTGACCACACCGCGGACGCCCGCCCAGCTCAACACCGTCGCCGCTCCACTTCCCATCGGAACGGATCGAGCGAGTCCTACCCTGTTTGCGAACCTGATCGCCAGATCGGAGCCGAACACCCAGACGAAGCGAGCCGCAACAAGGGCGACAAGGATCACAAGCGCCGGAAACGCCATGGTTTCGACCAGCACCCCGAAGCCGCCGCCGCGCTCAACGACATCGCGCAGCGATAGGTCAATCAGGATGAACACCATCGCCTCCATCAGGAAGACGAGCACTGTCCAGAATGAGGTGCCACGCATTCGCGTCCCCGCCGACATGACGGTATGCTGGTGCCACGAGGCGATCAGACCCGCCGTGACGGTAGCAATCACACCGGACACATGAAGTTGCTCTCCCAAAAGGTAGGCGATCCAGCAGAGCAACGTGGTCGCAGCAATCATGAGGTAGTCGTCGCGCAATCTCCGGACGAGCTTGACCCATGCGAAACCAAGCACGAGCCAAGCGCAGCCCCGCCGGCGGCAAGCACAAGGAACGTCCCAACTGCACTGACAGTACTGAACGCGCCAGTCGCTACCGCTGCGACGGCGAAGCGGAAAAGGACCAACCCGCTCGCGTCATTCAGCAGGCTCTCGCCTTCCAAAAGGATCTGAAGACGTCGCGGCAGGCGAACCCGCTCGAGGACCGCTCGGGCGGACACCGCATCCGGCGGCGATACGATGGCTCCCAGAGCCGCACAGGCAGCCCAAGGCAACGGAGGCATCACCAGATGAGCGACAACAGCAACGACGATGGTGGTGAAGAGCACGGCGCCAACTGCCAGCGAGGCAATGCCGAACATGTGGCGCTTCAGCCTGTCGACGGCGATGGACCAAGCCCCGTCGAACAGAAGCGGCGGCAGGAAGATCACGAGCACAAGCTCCGGATCCACCGTTATCGCTGGCAGCCCGGGGACGAAGGCCAACGCGGCACCGCCCGCAAGCAGTGCGACCGACGGCGGCAGTCCCAGCCGATGGGCGAGATAGTGGAGCGCGATGATCGTAAGAAACATCGCGATCACGAGTTCAAAGAGGTGGGTGCCGTCCATATGTCTCTCCGCGGCCAACGTTGTCCATCAAAGGACGGCTCCGCCTAAAACGCAACAGAGGGGACGAGATGCATCCTCTTCAGAAGTCGGTGGAGACCGATACCTCTCGCCACTGCTTGATTATGTCGGCATCACCAAGATGCTTCGCCTCTATTGCGGCGACAGTGTCGCTGCCGAATGGCATGCGGACGGGAGGCTGGGCGACATCGGCGAAGGCTACGACCTGCCGGGCAAACTTTTCCGGGTCTCCGGGCTGGTTGCGGTTCAGCGAGGACGCGCGCTCGCGAACCGCGCCGGCGGTTGCATCATAGTCGCGGATCCTGTTGCCGCTCGACGACAACGAGCTGGGATCGAGGAAGTCCGTCCGGAAGTAGCCGGGTTCGATCACAGTCACATGGATTCCAAGCGGTTCCAGTTCCGCATGAAGCGCCTCGGATAGTCCTTCGACTGCGAACTTCGTGGAGCAGTAGACACCGAATCCTGCGGCAGCACGGTAGCCGCCGATCGAGGAAATATTGAGGATGCGACCCGACCTCTGCGCCCGCATCTGCGGGAGGACGGCACGCGTCACCGTCAGCAGGCCGAAGACGTTCGTCCGATAGAGCCGTTCGACTTCTTCCGCAGAGGCTTCCTCGACCGCGCCGACAAGGCCGAACCCCGCGTTGTTGAGGAGCACGTCGATTGTGCCGAAGCGCTCGACTGCCTGTCGCGCAGCGTCACGCGCCTGCTCCTCGTTCGTTACATCGAGCGCAGCCGCGAGCAGATTGCGTCGCTCTCCGAGCTTCTCCCTTACCGATCCTGCACTGCGGGCAGTCGCAACCACGTTGTCACCGCGCTCGAGAGCAAGCTGCGCGATGCGGGCGCCGAACCCGCGCGATGCTCCGGTTATGAACCATGTCTTCATCTCGGTCTTCTTTCCTATTCAGAGGCGGCGGGCAGCGCCCAGAGCTTGTCGAAGGCGATGCTGTCGAAGAAAGCCGACGCTTTGACGATTTTGCCGCCATCGAGATTAAGGAACCACGCGTACGTGTTCTTGTATAGCTGGCCGTCCTTCGCTGTTCCGGCGGCATCGAAGAAGACAATCACCGTATCGCCGTCGGCATACATATTCCGGATCGTCGGCTTGAGACCGACGCTCATGCGCGCATTGAACGGTTTGATCACCTCGGTGATGAAAGCATCGCGGCTGAGATGGGGCCTGGAGGCGGCCGAGTTGCCCGTGATCGCCCATGTCACGTTGTCGGCCAGAAGATCATACGGACTTCAAACGCCTTCTGCACCGTGGCCTTGTTGGACACTTCGTCTGCGCACGCCACACTGCCAATGGCACTGAGGATCGAAACAGTGGCCGCAAAAGCGAGCCCTCGCAATGTTGCCACCGATAATCTGCTTCTGCTCATCTCTGAACTCCCTTGAAAACGAGTTGCCTGCCGCCGGGCCATCCCAACGGCGGAGCTGAGCGGCGGGGGCAACGCCGCCATATTTTCAGATTTGGGCTTCCCAGGCCTTGAGCTGATGATCCTTCAACATGTCTTCGATCACCTTAGGGCAGACATTGCGGAACTTGCCTGTGTCGGCCGGGACGATCTCGATCATGCGATTTATCATCTCGGTAGGATCCATCTTGCCTTCCGGCGTGGCGAAGAAGTCGTCAAAGCCCTTCCGGAGCTCGGCTCGCTTCGTGAAGTTCTTGCTGTCATCCATCCAGCGGAACGGGTTGTCGGCCATCGTCTCGTTGTAGCCGGTGTAGTAGGCGCCGGGATTGATGGTCTGGATCTTGATGCCGTAGGCGGCGAGTTCCTGCTGCAAGGCCTCTGCAATGGATTCCAGCGCATGTTTCGTCGAGACGTATGTGCCCCAGTTTGCGGGAGTGAACAGACCACCCATGGAGGACGTAAAGACCACCTTCTTGCCGTGATGCTTGCCCTCGCGGATCCACCGCTGGACCACCCCCTGCGTGAGCGTCAGCGGAAGGAACACATTCGTTTCGAAGTTCCGGCGAACGATATCGACCGGAATTTCCCAGACCGGACCCGGCTCGCCCTGCCCGGCATTGTTCCAGAGAACATCGAAGTCCCAGGACTGGGCCTGCTTGATATCGTACGGATCCGTCAGATCAAGCCGCTCGACTCGGATGCGATTACCCAGATCGAGCGCAGCCACTTCCTCGCGCATGGCCGTGACCATGGGCGAGACCTGGCAGGTCGCGATGATGTTGTGGCCGTTCTTGGCCATGCCAATGGCCGCGGCCTTGCCAAAACCTGAGCCCGCGCCAGTGATGAGAATGGTCTTGGACATGCTAATCTCCTCTTGTTGGTTTAGTTGATATGAACAGCATCAGGTCGGCTCGAAGCCAGAGAGCGCGGCGCGGGCAACTTCCATATCCTGCGATACCGCGCCCCCGGAAACGCCAACGGCTCCGAGAAAGGTCCCGTCAGGTGCGGAAATCGGAAGCCCACCACCGAAGACCACGAGACCGCCGTTCGTCTGCTCTAGGCCTGGCGACCCACCGCCGGGCTTGCAAAACTCTCCGACCGCCTCCGTCGCCATCTGGAAAAGGACGGCCGTTTTCGCTTTGCCGAGGGCGATGTCAATCGAACCGAGCAGCGCCCCATCCATCCGGCTGAACGCCTTGAGTTGTACTCCTGCATCGAGCACCGCGATGTTGACCGCAACGCCGATCGCCTTCGCACGGGCCTCTCCGGCTGCGATGATCGAGCGAGCTTGGTGAGACGAAATCGGCATGTCACCCCCAACGGTTCGAACGCCATCCCGCGTTCACGAAATGGAGGATATCCAGCATTCCCGCGCTGGCGATGTATGTGGGTGCTGTTTTGTGTACGTGAGTGCTGCTTTGGAGTCGGTGAGAAATTCCTCAATTCGAGGAGCCTTTAACCTCCAATAGACAGGCACGCAGTTGTCACATCTTGTGCTTGCGACGCCATTCGCCGGGAGAGACCTTGAATTGCTTGAGGAACACTCTGGTGAAGTGGCTGTGGTCGGTGAATCCGCAATCTTCGGCGATCGACTGGATCGTGAGTTCGGTAGCGACGAGCAATCTTATCGATTTCTCCAGCCGCTGATGCTGGAGCCACGTCATCGGCGACCTCCCTGTACTGATCTTGAACGACCTCGCAAGATGTGCACGGGAGAGGCCTGCTTCCTTCGCAAGGGCTTCAAGGCCAATGTCGCCCTTGATGTTGGCCAGCAGCAGATCCTTTACCCGCCGCTCCTGCCACGGAGCCAATCCACCCTTCACTGGACGAAACTCGATTGCCTGTTCCCCGTACGAGGTAGTCAGGTGGCTCATCAAGGTCAGGGTTAGCTGATCGAGAAAGAGGCGCGAGGTAACATCTGGCTGCTCGAACGCTGGTACGAAGCATTCCATCAGGTTTCGGACGATGTTGTCAGAATGGCCGAGGACATCTCTGTCGCGGAGCGTTGAGAACGGAGCGAGGTCATTTTCACGGTGAAATTCAGTGATTGCATTATGGGAGGCGAACATAGAGATGCAGTCCACGTCACCGGCCTCTACAGCGCTATAGCGTCTCCTAAGGTCGAGAAGCAGGAATTCTCCGGGATCGAGTGGAACAGACGTAGCTGGCTTGCCGTCAATCCACCGAGGACGAGCAGGCAAGTGGTTCCTCTGATAGCAGATTAGGTAGCCGTCCGCCTGCTCCAATTGGACAGGGATGCCGTTGTCGTCATGCCGCCATCTGAGCCTACCGAACGTGGCACCCTCCAGTGCAAGTTGGCTCATCTCGAGCGACGATGGCCGCTCGACGCCCTGAAACCTGTCCGGACTTCGCATTCTCTTCTGGTACATCACAGCTCCCTTGGGAAACTGCGGGCGACCTTACATCCGACATTCATCAAAATCCATCGGCCATGAGCTTTGGAACGGCCGCTGCGCTTCAACGAGATGATGCACGTCTCGCATCGAATGCTAACGCTGACGCTGCGTGGCCTGGAGCGCGAGGGTTGGTGACGCGGACGGCGTATGCCACCATCCCGCCAAAGGTCGAATACGAGCTGACCGATCTCGGTCGCTCGCTGATCACGCCGTTGATGGCGCTGGCCGACTGGGCATTGGAACATCGCCCAGCTATGGAGATTGCCCGCGCCAGCTATGACCTGCATCACGGTTCACCCACCAGATAATCGCCGTTTCAGCGGGTCTAGGGCCTTGGCAGCCATCCGATCAGCGAGTCCATGATGGAGCCAGTTCGAGGCTCCTTCGGATGCCCGTTCTGGACGGCTCACCAGAAGTGCGCTGACCGATTCTCCTTCATGCTCGCCTCCAACTCGATGAGCAGCGCATCGGAATTCAGACAGTCGCAGCAGATACCGAAGCAATCCTCACCGAAGTCGTCCGTGCTTCTCGCTCGTCGACAGCAGTCGCAAATGATGGTGCCGTGGGACGAACGAGTGGGTGCCAATATTTCGAGCAGTAAGTTTTCTACAGCGTGCGCGGCAGGTCCGGGCATCGCAACCTCCCTAAGTTCGTGATCACAAAGGGAGATGGGAGATGCGTCGCGGGTTTTCCAGATGTCGATCTGTTCGGTCAACCGACTTGCAATGTCGGAGCCTCGATCTCCGACCCCGGCTACACGGACCATCGCGACAGCTTACCTTTATCCTGGGAATCCAGCGCATCCCGCACCTCCTGTCCGGGCAGCTCTAGTCGAGAAGCGAGTTCGTCGGCGAGCACCGTGCAAGCTTCCCGATATCGCACGAGGATGTTCTTCGCACGGTCGAACTGCTCTTGCAGAATGCTGTCGACCCGCGCCAGCAGCGCCGGATCAACGTGACCGAAGCTCTCGGGCTCTCGATGACTGAGGTCGCCATAAGATGCGAGCTTCTCGCCCATGCCGTAGGATCTCTCCAGCGCAATTGCCGTCTTCGTAGCCTCGAAGAGATCAGATCCCTCGCCGCCTGCGACCCCGTCATCGTGGCCGCCCAGGAATAAATCCTCCGCAGCCATGCCGGCCATCGTCATGGCAATCAGGTCGATGTAGTGCTCCTTCGTCCTGCGAATCCATGAACCGCGTCTGAAGCGCGCGTGCCCAGAGATTGCGTGCTCTCATCGCCCACCATGTTTTCACAAGAGAATCTTGCTCAAAGCCCTGCAAACGGGGGCTTTTGACACTTTTGGCCCTTGAGAAAATCCCTTACCTACCCTACCCCCTCGCAGCGACCATTGATTCCATTGCACAACCCGATGCGCTCCCCTCACCCATTTTGTCCGGAAAGTTCGCCGCCGTTAGCTTCTGGCCCATCGACCACAAGTTCCTTGGCAACGCTCAGCGGTGTGCGTATCTATCCCACACCTCAGAAAAATCGCCGCGACGAGCCGCTCACGTCAGAAGACCTCCGCATCTGCAACGACGTGCTGAAGGCGCTCAGCCGGGAACACGGCATCGAGAAGGATAAGGACGCGGTGATGCGCCTGGCTGCTATGATAATCGAGCTCTACCGGGAAGGTGTGCGAGATCCGGAGCAATTGGCGGTGCTGCCGGAGCCAAGCGCGAATGGTGATCGCCGCACCTGAGTCGGCATGAGCTTTTCGTAAGCCGAAATTGATTTAGCCTGTTATTTTCAAGTGGCTAAGGAATAGAGTCAACGACTGGAAATTTGCGAGTGGTCTAGGCGGTGACGAACGGGGCGGAAATCACCCTATAACCTCTGAGAAGTAAGGCACCCGGGGTTTGCTCGCGCTCGGCTGAATAAGGGGAATGTTTAGTATGACGATATTGGGTTGTGGAAATGGTGACGGCAAATATTTGGCACGTTGAAAATCAGACAAAACTTCTCGAAGAGTTGGGAAAGGTCACGGTGCGCTGGGCCGCTCTGGATCTGCTCTTGGTAGACATTCTCAATATCGCTCTCGCAAATGCTGCAGTGGCAGTCGAATTAATCCTAGATTCCGCAAACGCAGGGAAGCAGCGCCTCGATAAGTTCGATAGAGCGATCGGCGCGTCTCGGTTCGATGAAACTGAACGGAAGAAGCTGGTAGCCGCAACGCGGAGGTTTGCTGAAATATTAGGGACACGTAATGACATCGTGCATTCTCCCTTGCTTGTCACATGGTCCGTTCAAGGGCAAAAAATTACGCCGAAGCTGCAACAAATGCGACGGACCGGACAAGGAAGGCTTTTCGACCCACAGATGGTGCGAGACCATCTCGGGCTCCTGTCCACGCGTCTGAGTGAACTGGAAACTATTCGCGATGAGCTTGCGGAAAAGTACCTTGAACCGCAAGATGTGGACTAGGGTCCTGCCGGCGAGAGTGACGGCCCGGGAAGCCGAAACGATCGGTGCAGTCAATGAACCCTGAAGATCAAGGAGAGCCGAGCGGGCCTGACTGGTGGCTATGGCCGGTGATGGGGCTCGCTTTGCTTGGAGCGATCGCCGGCGTGATCGGCAGCTTGGCGAGGCTGTTCGGCCTGATCTGACAAAATTGCGATCGGTACGCTACCGCACAGGAACCTTGTGAATGCTTTCGATATTCTAGCTGTTGGGATCGCGTGGCGTGGTTCGCTGATAGACCCTTCCTTTGCCTTACTGGAAAGTCGCGCGATCCTTTCTTCGTCAAACTGCCCCGCTTCGGCGGGGCTTCTCTTTTGGGGCTGGGTCTGTCAAGCAAAGGATATCCTCTCCGCCTACGAGGCGGGGCGTTGGCCGTTGTGATGGTTGATGAGTAACGGCTTTGGCGTGCCGGATGATGGGTGCCCGCCAGGGGTCTGGCTTCTCTTCGAAGTCGGCGCGCGACCGCTTCATGATCGGGTCGGATGGAGAGGCATCTCAATCTTCTTTCCGAAACTGTTAGCTCTGAGCTGACGTCCAGCCCCGCCTCGAGATTGCCCACCCACTCGTCCCTGAACGGGACCTCTATCCGCGCGACGCGGAACCCCTAACTCGAGCTCTCAGGCGGCCCTGGCCTCCCAGCGATAGGGTGTGTTGTCGACCCACATCCGATGCAGGATGATTGCCAGGCGTCGAGCCACCGCCACGGTAGCCTTCGCCATGCCTCGCCGACGAGCGATGGTGAGGCCCCACGCCTTCAACGGCGAGCTCCGCTTCGATTTTCGCAGAAGGATCCCGGCGGCTTCGACCAGCGCCCATCGTATCGCGGCATCACCGCATTTCGAAATGCCCCGATCCCGATCGATCTCACCGGATTGATAGCGCGAGGGCGTCAATCCGAAGTGGGCTGGAACGGAGCGCGACCGGCGGAACCGCATCGGTTCGTCGACGCCTGCCCGGAAACTCAGGGCGACCATCGGCCCGACGCCGGGTGCCGTCATCAGCAGCTTGCAGGTGTCGTCGCTCTCGGCCAGCCGTTCCATGGCCTTTTGCAGGTGCCGAAACTGCTCTCTCAGCACGCGGCGGACTTTCAGGAGAGGGTCGATTACCAAGCGTAGATGCGGGGATTGTTTGAGCAACTCGATAATACGCCGCTCGAACTGCAGTTTGGTCACGGCTCCCACCTTGAGTCCGAAGTTGCGTAGTAGGCCGCGCAAGTTATTCTCCACATCGAGAATCTTCGTCTGCACGAACTTGCGCGCGGTCAGCAGCATCCGGATCTCTTGGCTTCCGACGGTCTTGACATGGACTGGCTTGTAAAGCCCCACACGCATCATCTGCGCAATGCCGCGGGCGTCGTTGCGATCGGTCTTGTTGATCTGAGCCGAGAGCGCAGCCTTCATGTGCCGTGTTTCGACGCAGATCACCGGATAGCCTGCGGCTGCCAGGCCGCTGTAGAGCCATTGCGACAGCGGACCGGCCTCAAGGCCAACACGCTTATAGGGGCCGCCAATTGCATGAAGCAAGGCGCCGATCGCATCCGGCTCGGTCTCAACCTTGCCCTCTTTGATGAGTTTACCACTCGTGTCCATCACGCAGACGCTGGTGGTGCGAACGGAAACATCAAGACCGACGAACAGTTCCATGGCAGATCTCCTGACCCGTTGAACCATTGGAGCCTGCCCGGAAGATCGATCTCCCGCTACTCTCACGCAGGGAGGCAGCCGGAGCCCCAATCATCCGATCTTCTTTTTGACCGTACGGTAGCGGACTGGAACGTCGCTGGTGCCGGTTAGTTATCGATATGGCCGCGCGGCAGCCGTCCTGTTAAAGGCCAGCGATGACCCGACCCTTCGTCCTGGCACCGCGCGGTCATCCTGGGCGGGCGCGCTAACCGGACAGGAACAATGTGAAGTTTTGATTGTCTGCGAACTAGGAGACCGCCCCTTTCGGTTGTTGGTAGATGGCGAAATATTACTTCCATATCCGTGCAGGCGATGAATTCGTCGAAGACGACGAAGGTCTCGATCTGCTAAATCTTGCGGCAGTTCATGAAGAGGCAGTCAACTCCGCCCGCGAGCTCGTCGCGGGTTTGGTCCATAGGGGAGAGCGGATACCCTCGATGCAATTCGAGATCGTTGATGAAAACGGAGATCTCGTCGCGGTTCTCCCGTTCAGGTCCGTGGTGCTGGATTGAGTTCATCCAGCCTCCCTTCCCCGGTCTGGCGGGGCTGGTCCGTACGCTACCGGACGGGAAGGGTTGCGTATCTCGAGCGTTTGGATGACGGCCGCGCGGTAGTCTTCCTTACCTCAGTCGTTAGTGATGTCGGATTGCAGCTCTCATCCGGGTGCCGCGCGGCCACCTTTTCCAGTGTTTTTTGGAACATTACGGAACCAGCTTTGTTTGGTCGCTTGGCCGCGCTGTCCAACGCAATCGGCTGGGGTTGCGTCCGCTATCATCCTAATCCCATTTAGCTACTATGACCGATAGGTTCTATCTGACACTCTGAACGGGAAATTGTCAGAGCTGGACCCTTGGACAATTTCAGCGGAGGTTCGGCGGAACCATCTAACGCGGCTCGGGCTCGCCTTCCTAGGGGCGGGCCCTTGCTTTAGCCGGCCTGTCCTAATCCGAATTGATGATTGACGGGCAGGCCCGCTGGAGCTTTATTTTTAAGCGCTGTAGCCGCCAAGCACAGCACCTAGCCGCGGCATCCGCTCTCCAACCAGCGCCGTGGTATGCGACAGGGCTCGCCATTTCTGACACGTTTGGACGAGCCCTGGTCGTAACCCCTTCCATTTGCCCCTCTGCGCCCTACAATTCAAAATAGCGAGGTCGGTGCGCCTTCGATGATCCAAGCGCGAATACTTTCAGACCAGATTCCGATGCAGGACGAGGAGGTGGCCATGTGTCAGCGCGTCTTTGATCAGGTTTGTGAAGCCAAGCATGTCACAAGTGACGAAGCCCGCGAGGAGCTCGCGACGATTATCATCCATTTCTACCAGCACGGCGTTAAGGATGAGCCTTCCTTGAAGCGGCTGGTGATCTGATCACCAGCCCAATCATCACTCGGACTTAAGGCCGTCTTCCCGCGCTTCCTGAGTTACGTTACGCCACCGTGCGTTTTAGCTGCCGGGAGAATAATGCCAGTGATTGAAAGATGCCGCCGTGTGTTGCGAGCTGCTAGGAACCGCCGCTCATCGCGGAGCATTCAGGCGTCCGTCCTGGCAGACCACGCCCTTATCTCCTCATCCGCCGTTTCCCTTTCGACCTCAGCACTTCATGCGGCACTGATGGAGCATCTTGAGAAAAAGGGCCTCATTACCGCCGAGGAGCAAGGACCAATCTTCGAGCGCGCTCTGGAGTTGCTGGAGACCGATCCAGCCGACGACGGCGGCATCACTGCACTTGCGCGCTACCTGATCGAACAGCAGCTTCCACGAAATGAAGGACGTGAACGGTTCAGGGCTTGATGCGCCTAAAACCCGGAACTCACCGGCTTATAGATCGTTTATTTAATTGGGATCGTGTGGCACGGGTTACTGTTTGCCCCTTCCTTGCCCTTGGAAGGCCGCGCGGTCCTTCTTCGTCAAACTGCCCCGTTTCGGCGGGGCTTCTTTTCGATCGAATAGTCGGGCTGGAACCTGAGGCCTCCTTATTCGTTTCCTGCGTCGGGACCGGTTGCGCGATCCCTGAATGCTGATGAAAACTGCCCTGCTTCGGCAGCCAGCCCCTAACCAAAATGTGGAATACTTACTTTTCCAAAAGTCGCTCTGACTAAAGGCAGGATGACTCTGATACGTTAGTATTTGCGAGGGGTTCCGGATGCCCGATTGGCAGGCTCGGATGCCTGCGTTGCGCAACAGACGTCGTGGGTTCTCCCACGAGGGACGTCCAACTTGGGGCCGATTGCGGACTGACGGCTCGCGGCGTTGGACCTCGGAATTCGGGCATTCAAATCGATGGCCAGTCCGCGCATTGCGGCGTTGCGCTTAGCTTTGGGCTTTCTCGCGGGGTTCCGCCAAGCGGCGCCCCCGCGCATCCGAACCCGTGCGCCAATCCGCTGTTCAAAAGCGACATTTTCCTTAGCCGCGTTTCCGCTATAGTCGCGCCGGGCGGGAGGGCAAGGAATGGGACGAAGGTTATTCCCACCTGCTGATGCCGGCTCCGGCTGGTCGCGCCTTGCTGATGATCACGGCTTTGTGGTCCTTTTCCCGCAACAGCGTCATGAGAACAACGCCAATCTCTGTTTCAACTGGTTCCAAACGGGCGATATCACCCGCGGCCATGGCGAGGCCCTTTCGATCCGTTCGATGATCCATACCGTCGTCGAGCGATACAGGGTCGACGAGGAGAGGATATTCATCACTGGTCTTTCGGCGGGCGGCGCGATGGCGAACGTCATGCTGGCCACCTATCCCGAAGTCTTCGCCGCCGGCGCAATGATCGCAGGACTCCGTACGGCACGGCGGCCTCCATGCGGCAGGCATTCGACCGCATGCGAGGGCATGGAATTCCCGATGCCGCGCATTTGCAGTCGCTCCTGCGCGCAGCGTCGTCTCATCAAGGAAGATGGCCGTCCATCTCCCTCTGGCATGGATCCAGCGACGCGACGGTCGTCGATGCGAATGCGCGAGCGATCGCGCAACAGTGGATGGGGGTCCACGAACTGGACAGCGGGGATTCAATGCTCGGAGATGGCAAAGGGTATTCGCTGCAGACCTGGACGGATGGCCTGGGAAGACCGGCGATTGAATCGGCATGGCGCACGGAACCCCGATCGACCTGGCCAGCGGCTACGGGCGGGCGGCGCTGTTCATGCTGGACCATGGAGTCTCCTCCACTCAGATGATCGCGCGCTCCTGGGACCTGATCACCTCCTTTGAAAGGCTGGACGAGATCGGCGAAGCCCGCGCGGACGACTTTCGACAGATGCCGCCAATTCCGGACGAGCATCGGCCTGTGAGTGGCGTGCAAAAAGTCATCGAAGATGCTCTTCGTTCGGCTGGTCTTATGGCCTGACAGCCTTCGTTTAGTTTTGAGGAGGAAGCGACGGCTACGAGGCGGCATCGCCTTCGGCTCCTAAGAGGAACTTTTTAAGACCGCTGAGACCGTCGATATGTTCGCAGAACGTGTTGATGGCGACGAGAAGAGGTACGGCCACCAGCATGCCGACCGCCGACCAGAGCCATGCCCAGAATGATACCGCGATGAAGACGCCCACCGTGTTCAGGCGCAGGCTCCGGCCGACGAAGTACGGCGCAACGAGCTGGCCTCGACGGTGGCCAGGCCTTCACGGCCCACCATGAGAGAGCCGAACCGTTTCGACAGCGATTGTGAGCGGCAAATGTGAAGGACGAGCCGCGGCGTCTCCATTTGGGCGACGATTGGCTGGCCCTGTTCCTGAGCTAGTCGTGTACCGGCTTGCGAACACATGGCGAGGCACGCGGGCCACTTCGCTTACGACGAACCAGCTACCGGATAGCGCACAAATGCTGTGCGTCATGGAACCCGGCTAGGAAAGGTCGAGCAGTGTGTTGGCCATTCAAGAAGACTTACCAGAAATGAAGAAGGTACCGGATGGACGTGGCCGCGCTCGCCTCACGGGTATCGAAGCCCTGGTCTTGGGTATTACCTTTGCCGATGTTGTCAGGCAGGAAGGCGCTATCGTTCTCGGGCGCTAATCAAAGCGGCCCTTATTTGCCTCGGCTGCCGTTTCCCCGATCGAGAAGACCATGATAAGCGGCACGAGCTGCCACAGGGCGGAAAGGCCGACGAGGATCTAGACAATTGTCGACAGCGCGCTATCGCCGCCGAACAGCGCGGCGACCAGATCGACATTCGCAATGCCGACAAACAACCAGTTGATGCCGCCGACGATAACAAGCAGCAACGTGATGAGGTTTAGTGTTCGCATTTCCTTCTCTCCAATTTTGGGGGCACCCGAGATACGGGACGTGTCGCATCGTGACAAGGACGCCCTCATCAAAGGCGCAGGCGTAGGTGGACGAGGTGGTTGGACACGAAGCGCTTCTGGCGCTGACGGCAGGGGAACCTCGCGCCGGCAACACGGTTCGAGGGAAGTTGAAATTCGAGCAATGACATGAACGAAACTGCCTCCATCCGACCGATCCAGCAGTATGGCGCTCTGCTTCCGCACCACACTTGATGGCCCCGAGGTACTTCTCAGCACGACGCTGGATGATACCGAAACGGCGGCCGCTCTCGGGCCTCAAGGCCAGGAAGGTGGCGGAGCGTGAAGCTTGGGAGGAAGCTGGTGTTCGGCAGGGCGAAGAAGAAACCCCTTGGCGATTTCGTCTATGATGAGGCCGCCTGGTTGACGGGGCGGATGCGGCCCGACGTGTAGAAGAGCCGGACCTTGAGCGACTGCTTCTCAATTCAGGAGAATGGCCGAGCGCACAATGCGTCTTTCGTAGCCCACTGCCGTGAGCCGCGTGGACAGTTCGAATAGTTTCGGCAGACGAGGAACCTAAGGGCGCTAGTCCCGTTGATTACTCGAACGGCGCGGCACGCAAGGCATGGACCTCCCCGGCGTATGACTGGATGGCAACTGCTGCGCGTGCCGCGTGACGTCCTAGAAGCCGGCGACCCACAAGTCGACGTCAAGAGACAAGCCTCGCTCGGGGACGGTTAAAGTCAGGACATTGACGTGGCCCTCGAGGAGAGACGGCAGCACAACGAGCTTCATGATGACGTGCGGGCGTGGGGTGCGCGAGAGCAGACCTCCCTGCCATAGCTCGCGTCGACCCGCGGCTCTGAGGCATCTGCTCCGCGGTCGGCTCGCCGGCGAGAGTTTCCGCTCTGACAAACGTGACCCGCAGCATAGGTCCACCAGCCGCTGTCCGCCGAGTGGACGAGCAAATGGTGCTATCGGATTGAAATGCAACCTTGTTCCTCCCTCGGCGCTATGAAAGGAATACCTTCATGCACCAGCCGGTCAGCAATAGGGAACGAGTCCACGTAGCTGATTTGACGTCGACAATCGTGGCGTCGATCAGGTTGCCGCCGCAATAAGGCAGGCATTCCTCGGGCTTGGAAAACTGTCCGACGTCTTCGCCCCCCTGCTCCACCAGAGCTTCGGCGATAGTTTTCGCTGCATGAAGCGACGACAAGTACTCTCCTCCCGGTGAGATTTCGTTGTGACATGATGTGGATCTCCTCTCTCCGAACATCAGCCGCCGGCCGTGGTTCCTGGGGGCTATTTACCATCTGACGCTAGGCCGCGCTGCGTAGCGAAGCCGTTGCCTGCAGAGCCTCCGGGCGCTGGATCGGTCGCGCCGTGCGGTCGAAGGAGGACCCACGTGTCCCGTTATCTCATGCTCCTGTATTGCAAAAAACCTCGCTGGCGGAGGGTTGTTCGGCTAGCGGCCTTCCTCGAAGCGGTGGCCGGATCATGCAGCGGAGGCTGTTGCGACACGGGGTAAAAATCGACGTTGACGGTTCGGCATCACACTCCGCGTCGGGCGGCTTCGTAGGGATGGGCGCTGGTGAAAAGCAGCCGGCGGCACGGGGAACTGTGGACGGTGTCCGCGCCTGTCATGCCAACACCATCGCCGCCGCCATTGCAAGCTCGGACGGCACTCCCGCGACGGCGAGACCCACAGTCGCGACTTCAGTCTTGATGCTGGACTCGCCATGACGAATCTCCTCGCCGATGCCAAGCACAGCGATTAGCCCCGCCCCCATCCAGCAGATGAGCGTCAGCGTTCCAAAGAGTATTGCCCAGTGCGTTCCGTCCATCGACGTTCTCCTGTGTCGAGGCTTCCAACGTCCAGGTCTGCTCGGTTTCATTTACGAGGACCGGTACGAGAGCGGACCGAGGCCGGGCTACCGTTTGGACTTTCGAACGACCCCTGGTGAGACGGCGGTTGGCTCTTCAGTTGGTGACGAGGCCTCGCCGTCTTCGGTGAAGCCGTCCCCACCGGACGTCGCGGCGGCGTGGCCGTCTTCGCCGGGGATCGAGGTCTGCGGAAGCTCCGGATCCTTGCCTTCCAGTTCAGCCGCGGCTTCTCGCCAGTGACGCTCGTGCTATCCTTGGGGGCGGCCCTCGCTCTCCCATTTTTCGCGTGCGAGTCTTTTAATTGCTTCTTCGCGGTCATCTTCCATGACTTCTCCTCCGAAGTTGTTAGAAGCGAACTGGGACCGCCCGCGAATGTTCCTGCAAAGTTCGGAACATCAGGACTGCGCCTGCCCTATTGACCCTTTCCGGCGGTAATTCCTCCAGCGTGGTCGAGCCGATACCGGGCAGCATAAGCGGATTGGCGGTATGTCCGCCCAACGCCGGCGTTTCCCGCTCAGATAAGCTGGCGACCCGGCCCTGCTAATTTGTCCGGCTCTCTCATGGTCTACTGGGCGGTGAAGAAGGTCAGCAGGACCTTGCCCTTGTCGCCAAGCAGACAGACGAACCTGTCTGGCTTGCCGGTCTTTTCCTTGCGGGCGATGTATGCTTCGCCCAGAATGACGGTCTTGACGGCCACGTCCTCGACCTTCGTGTCGGCCTTGCTGATCGCCAGGCTCTCCATGTCCATGACCAGATCGGTGATGTCCGGCGAGCTTTCCTGAAGAGCGAGAAGGCCGGTGGACTTGCATGCATTCACGGCCGGATCCTCGGCAGCCTGAGCGAATGCGTTTCCTGTGAGAAGGCCGAGCGTGACGACCGTAGCGGCCAAAGTGATGACTTTCATGTGGCCCTCTTTTTCGTGGAAAGAGCCCACGACGAGCGCGGGCTGAATTTGGACTGTGCTGGATCTTGCGGCTACGCCTTGTCGACGACCTTCTTGACAGCATCCTTGGCCTCGCCCTTGGCAACCTGGGCCTTGCCCTTGGCTTCCTGAACGCTGCCCTTTGCCTGCTCTTCGTGATGATCCGCGGCCTTGCCGACCGCCTGACGTGCCTTGCCAGCGACTTCGTTAGTCTTGCCTTTGATCTTGTCTGAGGTGCTTCCCATGATCCAAACTCCTTTGTTCGGCTCGAAGGAAAGGCGCGACTTCGCAGTTCGTTCCTTTCATCAATGCGAACAGCGTGGAACTCTTAACGGGGCGCTTCTGATCCTCGCCTTCATTCCTGGAGAGGACTCGAGACCAAACGAACGCGACCACGGGCCAGGCGGGTCGAAGGCGCGGCACGTAGGAGACGGGCGAACTTGCACTTCCGGACTAACTGGCTGCGAAGGCGGCGTCGGGCCGATCAGCGCATTCGGTCGGCGGTCTCGCCAAGGGTGTCCGCCACATGGGCCCCGCGTGATCCCATCGGCAACGGCGCTCCCGTGGTGGTGTCCCTCGCCGTCTGGTGTTCCAGCTCCGCGTTCAGCTCGCCTCCCACGATCAGGATGACGATGGAAATCCATATCCAGACCAGGAAGCCGATCAGCGCCCCGAGGGCGCCGTACGTCGCGTTGTAGTTGGCGAAGTGGTTTAGATAGAACGAAAACCCGAGCGACATTGCAAACCATGATACTGTCACGAGACCGGCACCCCACGTCATCCAACGGAGCTTGGCGGGTTGCCGGCTTGGGGCGAAGCGGTAGACGGCGGTGACCGCTGCGGCGACGATCAAAAGCAACAAAGGCCATCTCAGAAGCAGGGCCATGTGCTCCTTGAATTGGTCGAGCCAAAGAAAGGAAAGTATCACAGGCATGACGGCGACCAGCCCGATCATCGTGGCGGCAGAAAGCATCGCTGCAAGTGTAAAGCACAGACCGACGAGGTTCAGCGTTATCAGTCCCCGTTTTTCCTTCTCCTCGTAGGCCACGTTCATCGCATCGAAGATCGCCAGCGTGCCGCTGTGCGTGCTCCAAAGGGCGATGGCAAGGCCCCCGAAGAAAGTGATGCCAAGCGTCGAGCTGCGGCTTTCGGCGAGGCTCTTGATGCGATCGGCGATGAGATCGAAAGCGCCCGGCGGAAGCAATCCTGACAGCTCCCGGAGGTGGTCGCCGATGGTGGCCGGATCGGCGATCAGCCCGTAGAGCGCGACGAGTGCCGACAGCGATGGGAAGAGACCCAACAACAGATAGAACGTCACTCCAGCGGCGATGAGTGTCACACGATCATCGCTGACTTCGTGGATCACCCGCCAAAAGACATCGCGCAGCCCTTTCACAGGGATCGCCTCGGGGACGCTTGCGTCCCTTCCGCGGCCGGCCTCAAGTTCGTTCTCCCCTGATCCGTCTGGCGTGTCTCTACGCGTCCCCGTCAGTGCGACGAGTGCGCCGCCCACCGCGACAAGGAGGGTGGCGACGCTCGACAGCTTGATGTGGGGACCAATGGGCACTGGCAGTTCCTTTTCAGCAGGGTGTAATTGCGGTTGGCAACGCTTCTTACTGGGATTGCGGTTCCCCCTTGCGCACCCCTGATTTGGACGCGTCGGCCTCCTCGACCACCCGAGCCTTGGCAGCATCATGAACGTCGGACGCGGCTGAAACAGCCTTGCTATAGACGTCGGATGCAATCTCTGTTCCTTGATCCATCATCGAAGACGCCTGGGCCGCAACCATGTCTTTCGCCGCCTCGGCGGCTTCGCCGAGATACTCGTCTTCGGTTTCCGTATGCGGCAACGCCGCCCCGATCGCCGCGCCCACCGCAAATGCGAGAGCGCCGCCGACGAGCGGTTGGTCGCGGAAGTGGGTCAGAATGGCATCGTTCAATTTGCTCGCCTGCTGTTGCATGCTTGTTCCTGCCGAAATCGAGCGCTCCGAGATCGCGCTGGCGGCATCCGACGCCCGCGTTCCGATATTGCTTGCCGTGCCCTTGACCTGAGCCCATGTTTTCGAGGCCCATCCCGACGCGGCGTCAAACATCGCTCCCGTCTCGTCGGCGATCTGCTCGATCTGCCTTCCGGTGGCATCCGCAAAGCCCCGATACATCTTTCCCGCATCGTCTATGAAATGCCCGGCACGGTGTCCGGCATCGTCGGTAAGGGCTTTCAAGCGCTTCCCTGAGGTGTCGGCGAAATGGCTGTAGCGGACACCGTTTTCGGTTTCCGGCGGGCCGATCCGCCGCACAGGTCCCTCGACCTGATAAAGGGGATAGTCAGCATCCAAACCAGCGCTCGATGCAGTGGCCGGCGAAGACGGATATTGTTGCTTTGCCATGAGCCATGCGAGGCTGACGCCCATCAACGCGACCGGTACCGGATTGTCCTTCAAAGCTTGACCGAGATTTCTGACATACTCGCCGCCGCCGCTGCCCTTCGCGTAAGCCAGGACCTCGTCGATGAGCTGCCCCGGCGACATTCGCTCCTGAATGGCGTCTATGCGATCTCCAATACGCAGGCGATCAGCGTCGATCTCCCGCTGTAGCTCGGAGGATGTCTTTTCAATTGAGTTGGCCATCAGATCTTCTCCTTCACGGCATCGACGTCGCGGCGCAGCGATGTCGTCGTGCGATCAAGCTTCAAGTTGCTTCCGCGCAGTGCGCTCAAGCCTCGTGACACCATCGCCCAGGCGATCAGGGCAATGATGAGGCCGACAACAAGTGCGGCAAGCGCGCTGGCGTTCGGCTGCGTCATGCCTTGGCCGACCAAAAAGGATGAAAGGCCGCCGACAAGCGCACTCAGTAGGACGCCGACGGCGCCGATCGCGAGCACCACGCCAACGATTAGAACCTCGATGCCGCTCAGCGCCTGTGTGAGTTTTTCAGAAGCTTCGGTCTTGGCGAGGTCGATTTCTTTGCGTAGGAGTCCCGTCAGATCGGCCACGAGTCCGCTCACGAGTTCGGAGAGCGGGATGTTTTCGGTGGGTTTAACCATTTGCGGGCCCTCCGCTCTTCGTGGAAAAATCGGATTGGATATCCGTATTCTCCTGTCGCGAGCTTGCCCTCGCCGATCGACTTGCCGAGGCGGTTAGAAAGCGGCTGGCCGCCAGCCCTGCCAACGCCGCGATTCCAAGAAATGCTAGTGGCTGCTTGCGTCCGAAGTCTTCGGCGATGGTTGCTACTTCGCCGTAAGCGCAGCTCCGTTCACACCTTGACGAACTTTTGAAGACTGCAGAAATCGACAAACACTTGAGCACATCTGCGTCGTGATACCTTGGCCTACCATTGTTATCGGGAGGCCAATATGTGCAAGAGAGTGGTCATTTACGCGCGGTATTCAACAGATCAACAGAACCCAGCTTCAATCGAAACCCAGCTTGATCTGGGGGCTTCATTTGTTGCGGAGCGCGGTTGGAAGCTGTGCGGGACATATGTTGATGCTGGCGTTAGCGGCGCTAATTTCGAAACACGGCCAGGCCTTCAGGCTGCGCTGACAGGGGCGCGAGTGGGTGCCTACGATGTCCTACTTTGCCTTACGCTTGACCGGCTCTCGCGAGACCTAGAACACAGCGCTAAAGTGTTGAAGCTGCTCCAGTTCCACGACATTGAACTTTGGACCGTACATGGCGGTTCTCAAGTGTCAGCCATGGAGCTTGGCCTGAGGGCGGTCCTGAATAGCGAGATGCTAGAGCAGGTTCGATATCGAACCAGGGAAGGCATGAAGACAGTAGCGAAGACGGGCCGAGTTCCCGGCGGCATTTGTTACGGCTACTCGATCAAAAAGATGATTGGAGCGGACGGCGAACTGATCCGTGGCCTGAGGGAGATCATTGCCGCCGAGGCGGCCGTCATCGTGTGGATATTTAAGCAATATGTGAAAGGCCTAAGTCCTGACGCCATCGCAGAAACCCTCAATGGGCAGGGTATACCAGGCCCTCGCGGGCAGGCTTGGAGAGGAACGGCGATCCGGGGGCACCGGCGAAGAGGTAGCGGAATTCTAAATAATCAGATGTACATCGGTCGCCTGGTGTTCAACAGGCTCGTATACCGAAAGAACCCAGTGAGCGAACGCCGGGTGTCTCGGCTCAACTCCCCAGAGCAACATATCATTCACGAGGTTCCGACGCTTCGCATTGTCTCGGACTCACTCTGGAAAAAGGTAAAACGGAGGCAAGCTTTACCTCGCCACTGGACAACAACCTCGGGCCGATCGTCTAACCAACCCGGTAGTTCCAAGGCAGGAGATGCGCAATTTGGCTCTGCTTATGGCCATTAACGAGGGCCGTTAGCGTGCTGGTCAGATAGCCAAATGGATCAACGGCGTTGAGTTTACACGTCTCGACGAGCGATGCGTTGGTCGCCCAATTCTCCGCTCCAGAGTCATGACCGGCGAAGAGAGCGTTCTTTCGGTTTAGCGCTATTGGCCTGATGGTCCGCTCAACGGTATTGTTGTCGATCTCGATGCGGCCGTCGGTCAGGAAGACGCAAAGACCATCCCAGTATTTGGCGATGTAGGTAAGCGCTTCGCCGAGAGGCGACTTGCCAGCAACGCGGGTGCGATGATGGCCGAGCCAGACTCGCATGTCTTCGATCAACAGAGCTGACCGTGCCTGCCTCCCAGCTAGGCGAGCGTCTGCGGGAAGGCCGCGCAGCTCCGTCTCGATCCGATAGAGTTCACCGATCCGCCGCACGCCTTCCTCCGCAATCGGCGCTGATCCGTTCCGGGTGACCTCGACCAGCTTGCGACGAGCATGGGCCCAACAGTAGGCAAGTTGGATGTCCCGACCGGCTCGGTCGGGTGCGATCAGCCGATTATATCCGGCGTAGCCATCCACCTGAAGGATGCCCGTGAATCCTTGCAATATCCGCTCGGCATGTAACCCGCCGCGACCGGGGGCATAGGTGAAGGCTACCCCCGGCGGCGCACCTCCGCCCCACGGTCGGTCATCACGGGCCAGCGCCCAGAAGTATCCGGTCTTGGTTTTGCGGGAACCGGGATCGAGCACCGGAGCACGGGTCTCGTCCATGAAGAGCTTCGTTGACCCCTTCAGGTCGGCAACCAAGGCGTCGAAGACCGGACGCAGTTCGAAAGCAGCCCGACCGACCCAGTCGGCGAGTGTTGAGCGGTCAAGATCAATCCCTTGGCGGCTCATGATCTGGGCCTGGCGGTAGAGCGGCAGATGATCGGCATATTTGGAGACCAGCACATGCGCGATGGTTGCCTCAGTGGGCAATCCGGCCTGGATCAGTCGTGCAGGTGCTGCAGCCTGAGATATGCCATCGGTGCAGGCACGGCAGGCGTATTTGGGGCGACGAGTAACGATGACACGGAACTGTGCAGGAATGACATCCAGCCGCTCGGACACGTCCTCACCGATGCAATGCAATCCGCCGCCACAGGTGCAGCTCAAGCTCTCCGGCTCGATGGTCTCTTCGACACGAGGAAGGTGGGCGGGAAGAGAGCCACGATTGGCAGCGCGAGATTTGGGGCTCGGTTTGCCCGAGGGGCTATCGGCTTCATCTTCGGCATGGATGGCCGCTATGGCTGTTTCCAGGTCCTCCAATGCGAGGTCGAATTGCTCGGGATCAGCCTTCTCGGACTTGCGGCCGAAGGCAGCCTGCTTGAAAGCGGCGACCAGCTTCTCCAGCCGTTCGATCCGATCATCCTTGCGGACTTCACTCGCTTGCGCTGCGAGCAGCATCGCCTTCAAGGCAGTAATATCGTCCGGCAAATTGGCAGCGTCCAACATGGTGGCAGTTTTATCAAATTCTGCCTCGTCTCACCGCTCGGATTTGTCGCCCGAGTCATCGTGTCACACCTATTCGATGGTGGTCGGCGCTCTTGCCTCAACGGCACGAACCCGACGCCAGTCAAGGCCTGCAAACAGCGCCTCGAACTGGGCATGTCCCAACGTCATCAGACCATCCTTGATGCCCGGCCAGGTGAACGTATGTTCCTCCAGCCGCTTGTAGGCCATCACCAGACCGCTCCCATCCCAGTAGATCAGCTTCAACCGGTCAGCTTTGCGTGACCGGAATATAAAGACTGTCCCTGTGAACGGGTCTTTATGCAGCTCGTTCTTTACCAGCGCCGCCAATCCATCATGGCCTTTGCGGAAGTCGACGGGCTTTGTTGCCACCATAATCCGGACGCGGTTCGAGGGAAGGATCATGCTGGAACCGCGCAAGCACGCGCGACAGCGGCGATCCGGGCGGCAGACGCGCCTTCTTCCAGCCGTATCGTGACAGCGCCGACGATGATCTCGGGACGGCTGACTTTTTTGATCGGCAGCTCCGAAGCGGGTGGATCAACGATCACCGATGCGAACTCAACCGCATCCTCGGGTGCAGGCAGAACCAGCTTGCCCTGCCGGGCCATCGTTCTCCAAGTCGACAGGTGGTTCGGCTTCAGCCCGTGTCGCTCAGCGACTTCATTGACCATCGCGCCGGGCCGAAGGCTTTCCGAAACGATCCGCGCCTTCAACTCGTCCGGCCAGTGCCGGTGAACCTCACGTCCAGGGTTCCTGGTCGTGAGAACCTCCAATGTACTCTCCATGGAGAAACTCCCGTTGCTCGTCCATGGATAGGCGATCACAGATCAGGGCGGCGAGGACAACGTGGGAGTGGAACAGCGGTTACACTTCGCCGAGATCGCGTCCCTCCATCTGCTTTGCAAAACTTTGCACGCTAGTCCCGATCTGCCTGGCGTATCGACCGACCTCGGATTGATCGGATTTTTCGAGCTCCGAGCCAACTTTCTGAAGGGCAGTTGCAATGCCGCCGACCTGGCGGGCAGCGAAATTTGTCTGTTCGGAGACGGCGTCCTTCGCCTTGACGACCGCGGCCTCGGCGCCTTCCTTGATGGTGTCGCGCGCAGCACTCAGGTCTTCAGCGACCTTGTCTTTAAGATCGCCCAACTGTGCTGGGCTCGTCGTCGATGGATTGGGCTCTCCGCTTTGTAGTGGCGACTGACGCAAGGGCGCCACTTCGCCTTCCGAAAACTCGTTTGACATTGAATCCTCCCATGCATGGTTAACGGCGCTGCCATATCCCGCGAACTATCGATCGGAAGATTTGTTCCTCTCCGGTGAGATGGTTCGTGGAAACCTCTCGCCTGCGATTTTTTTGTGGGCAGATCATGAGGGAATAGCCGCCATCAAGGAGGTAGCGACCTCACAAGATGGGGGCTTTCCCGCTGCTGCGTATGCACTGTCATGGAGCCGCATCTCAGGAAGG